>CALRQQ020000432.1:0-3687 GCA_943370345.1 Chitinophaga pinensis | reverse complement strand
GATGGCTCCGTCACCATCGGCAATATTTTCGTGAGCCCTGAAAGCGGCGCCTTACAGGAACAATTGAAGGAAAGACTGGGAATCGATACACCAAAGCTGAGTCCGATGTTGAATACCAGTGGCACAGCGCGGAAAGTGAATAAGCGGTATAGTGCGGTATTGAGTAAGCAATAGTCAACCTTCGGTACGTCCCGCATCCTTCGATACGTCCCGCAAAACATTGAACTGCTGCCCTGAAAGTAACCTTATGCGGGACTACTCAGGATGACAAGAACATTCCGCTTCGTAAGAAAAAAATGGATCAGGAATTAGTGAATCTATCCTCAAAGTTCAGTGTCATAGTAAAGTTTATAAAACTTTTTTCCGGTACGTTCATCATAACCGTTCTCGATCAGACTGGTATCCCCATGGATATAGACATGGAAATTCTTGTCCAGCTTTAGTACACTGCGCATACCCGCATATTTTTTCTTCACGGCATTGCGGGAGATATCAAATTCCTGGCCTAGTTCGAGGTCGTTTTCCTTTACATATTGTTCGCGGAACCGGTCAAAGGAGTCAACGACTTCCGGATGACGGAAAACTTCCTGGACAAACTCTTCTTCCTTGTACTGATCCTGGGTCTTGAAGTATTCTACGGAGCGGTTGAGGTAATCTGCTTTGTTCACTTTACTCACTTCAAACTCATCCGGCAAGGTCTTGGTAATGAATAACCGGGCCATATCCATCACCGTGCCGGTATTATGAAAATCATCAGCAGCAGGTTGTAGCCCCAGGAAGTCGTTGATCCAATAACGTGCTTCTGACCCTTTATTGGTATTGTCGATACTCAACACACGATAACCTTCTTCTGGCAACTTATTAAAGATCAGGGCCCCTTTGTCAAGCTTATTGATATACATCCCCTCCTCTACCTGTACCGACAATTCCTTGCCGCTGGTATCCACTTTGATAAATTTATCCTTGGTCTCGGATTTGAAAAGCCCTATACAATCCACATTCTCTCCCTCTACCATCACCTCTTTAAAATAGGCCACAAAGAATTCGCCTTTCTTGATAAAATGGCTGCCGGACTGTTCAAACAACCAGTTGGCCAGCTCAATACTCCCTGCATGAAAATCCATATCCCCCGCAAAGAGTTTGGTCACGATACCATGGCAGGTATTGTACTCCAGACTGGATGGGTGATGGAATCGCTCAAAGCCTGCGGGCTTTAGGAAGGGATTGGTAAAATAAGTTTTAAGAATATCAGCCAGTTCAGGTTGAAGAACAAAAGGGGCTCCGGTCAATTCAGGAGCAGTATCTGATGCTTTATTGCCAACGATGTGAACGGAAAGGGTATCGATCTGACCTGTAGAAAATGTAATCATGCTGCGCTTTTGAAAAGTTTGGCAATATTATGAAAATAAAAAAGCCTTTATCAGTAAAGAAGAGAAAAGAAGCCGGTGTAATTATTGCAATAGATCCATTGACCTGCGATAAGAAGCCCAGAACCACTTTACCGCCGCCAGCACTTCCTCTTCCGATTTATTCTGGGTATTGGTGAGTGGCAGACTACGGCGGACAGGTTTGGCCGCACCGGGGGGCTGGTAGTCGAGGAGCAGGACAAAATTGTCGCCGGGCTCAAACATGTATTTTTTCTCCCGCTGGGTCAGGGCCACATTGCGCAGATTGGCCCAGGTGGTCAAAAAGCGTTCATGCTGATAGATGCCCTTCCCATTGATGCGGATATAAATAGTTCCCTTTCTGACTTTGATCAGTACCATCACCGCCGGAATGATCGCCAGGGCAAACACATAACTCTGGTAATCAATATCCCTGAAATTCCGGCTCCAGGCATCATAGACCCCATAGGAAAATAAGGCCAGGAAGAACAATACCATGAAATAATGCATCAGCTTATATTCACCTACCAGGAATTGCCCGTCAGGAGTGAGCAGGGAGGAAACGTCGGTGTCAAGAGAACGGATGTCGGTATGGGTTTTGTTATTTTTTTTGATGCTCATGATTGTCGGGTGTTCGCTGTTAGCTGATAGGTGTTAGGAAACAGCCCTTCCTTATAAGGTTGAATCTGAATTAAGTTAACGACTCTTGATTTACGGAATACCTTTCGTACTTCGTACTTCTAACTTCGTACTTTACTCAAGCCGGCCATTCAAATCCAACTTGTTCTCCCGGGCTGTCCGTATCGCTACTTCGTAACCGGCGTCTGCATGCCTGATCACCCCCATACCCGGGTCGTTGCGTAATACTCTTTTCAGTCTTGCTTCCGCATCGTCTGTTCCATCGGCCACGATCACCATACCGGCATGAATGGAATACCCCATCCCTACCCCTCCGCCATGATGCAGACTGACCCAACTGGCCCCACCGGCTGTATTGACTAAGGCATTTAAGATCGGCCAATCGGCCACGGCATCGGAGCCGTCGAGCATAGATTCTGTTTCGCGGTTGGGTGAGGCAACGGATCCGGTATCGAGGTGATCACGACCGATCACGATCGGTGCTTTGACCTTACCGGTACGGACCAGCTCGTTAAACGCTAAACCTGCTTTCTCCCGTTCGCCCTGTCCGAGCCAGCAGATGCGGGCAGGTAAGCCCTGGAAGGCGATCTTCTCTTTGGCCATACTCATCCAGCGGATCATGCCTTTATTCTCCGGGAACATATTCATGATGAGTTCATCCGTTACGGCAATATCGGCAGGATCACCACTCAGAGCTGCCCATCTGAACGGGCCCTTACCTTCACAAAAGAGTGGACGGATATAGGCCGGAACAAAACCGGGGAACAAACCACCGGTATCGCCATTGGGTGAACGGGACAACAAAGAATGAAATCCGGCTTCAATATGTCCATGCTTCAATTCATGTTCGATGGCACGTGCCCGGATATTGTTTCCATAATCAAAAGTAATAGCACCCTTATCCATCAGTTGCAGCATCAGCTGTACATGTAGGTTCATACTTTCATAACTGCGGCGGATATACTCTTCAGGATTTTGTTCCCTTAGTATATTCGCCTGTTCATTGGTCAGCGTGTGCGGTACATAACCGATCAGCGGATCGTGAGCACTGGTCTGATCAGTAAGTGTATCCGGTATAATATCCCGCTGGATCAGCCGGTCGAGCAGATCGATGGCATTGCAAAGCACACCGATACTTTTGGCTTCCCCTTCCCGGCGGTAATGGATCGCCGCATTGATGGCATCATCAATGTTGGTATGCTTCTCATCAAGGTAGCGGGTCTCGATCCGTTTATCGATCCGCCATTCTTCCACTTCGGCCACCAGGGCCACACCTTCATTCATGGTAATGGCAAGCGGCTGGGCACCACCCATACCACCCAGACCGGCCGTCACATTCAGGGTACCCTTGAGGGTGCCGCCAAAATGTTTATCGGCGGCAGCGGCATAAGTCTCATAGGTCCCCTGTACAATGCCCTGTGATCCGATATAGATCCAGGAACCGGCCGTCATCTGTCCGTACATCATCAGGCCCTTTTGTTCCAGTTCAGTAAAATGTTTCCAGTTGGCCCAATTGGGTACCAACTGAGAATTGCTGATCAGTACCCTGGGGGCATCCTTGTGGGTCTTTAAAATACCTACGGGCTTGCCGGACTGTATCAGTAAGGACTCATCATTCTCCAGCACTTTCAGTGCAGCAATGATCTGGTCAAGGGCTTCAAAA
>CALRQQ020000431.1:0-3690 GCA_943370345.1 Chitinophaga pinensis | reverse complement strand
CCCGTTTTGTCCGGATGCAGTTGCAAGGCCAGCCGACGGTAGGCCTTCTTTATATCCGTCACCGGAGCCGAAGCCTCCAGCTCCAGTCTCGCGAAATAATCCTTTATCTGCATCGGCCGCGAAGATACGGGAGGAGAGATACGTATTTTAACACAAATTGCAACCGGTTTAAGTGGTTTTTAGTCTGAAAAAGTGGAATTAAAGGTAACTTAGAGCGGGAAAAAGTACGAGGTACGAAAGCATGCCGTAAAACGAGGAACATTTGCAAGTACGAGGTACGAATTACGAAGTACGAAAGCATGCCGTAAAGCGAGTAATATTCGGCTATAAAGATTCAAGCTTCTTAGAAAGGGCTGTTTCCTTCTCGCTTCTCGCTTCTCGCTTCTCGCTTTCCTGGCTGTTTCCCGACATCTGGCAACTGACATCTTTAACAAGAGCTACTAAGAAAACTTGTCATCCCGACCGCAGGAAGGGAACTATTAAAGAAATACAAAAATGAAAAGATCAACTTCCAACTCCCGCCGCGATTTCATCAAATCCACCGGAAAAGCCGGACTCGCCGCCGGATTATCAATGACTGTATTACCTGCCCTGGCAGAACAGTATACCGCACCGCAAACCGTGTATGGTTGGGTAGAAGATGTGCCCTATGAGCAGCAGCCGCTGGCCTATGGATATCCTGCCTTAGAACCGGTGATCGATGCGATGACCATGGAGATCCATTACAGCAAACATGCCGCGGCCTATGCCAAGAACCTGGCCGATGCTGTGAAAGCAGAGGGAGTGGATGTGAGTAAGGAGAAATTAGTATCCCTGCTCGGACGGATCTCCAAATTCTCCCCCAAGATGCGGAATAACGGGGGCGGACACTATAACCACGAGTTTTTCTGGAAGTCCATGCGGGCAGCCACCGAAAATAACCAGCCTTCCGGAGAATTAGCTGCAACGATTACCCGTGACTTCGGGTCATTCGATGCGTTCAGGACCCAGTTCAGCGATGCGGGAAAGAACCGTTTTGGCAGTGGATGGGCCTGGCTCGTGCTGAATAAAGAGGGGAAATTAGTGGTGGGTTCTACGCCCAACCAGGACAATCCCCTGATGGATATCAGCGATCTGAAAGGCACACCATTACTGGGACTCGATGTATGGGAGCATGCGTATTACCTGAAGTACCAGAACCGCCGCCCGGATTATATTGCCGCCTGGTGGAAACTCGTGAACTGGGATGTGGTGAGCAAGCGCTTTGGGAAATAGGGTTGGCCCTGACCATTGCGGGAATGCACAAATTTGATTATTTTTCCAGCTTATGTTCAATACTAAAATTAACCAACTGCTCCTGCTTGTTTTGACAGCAGGACTCTTCATTATCTCCTGTCAGCGGGAGATCAAATGGCCCGAACAACCAACCGGCACCAATGAGACCGCTGTCAATGATGCGGAACGCGTTACCGGAGGGATCAACGGGATCGTTATTAACGAGAATAATCAGCCGGTAGCCGGTGCCACTGTACGCAGTGGAACCAATACCACCACCACGGACCGCTACGGGGTATTTCAGTTCCGGAATATCCAGTTATCCAAAGCCAATGGTACCGTGAGTGTGGAGAAGAACGGCTACTTCAAAAGTTACCGCAGTTTTGTATCTGTTGAAGGAAGGATCAATAATGTACGGATCAAAATGCTGCCTAAATCCAATAGTGGCAGTTTTGATGCGGCAACAGGTGGTATGGTCACCCTTGCTTCCGGCGCCAAAGTACAGCTGCCGGCCAACGGGGTCACCGATGCATCCGGGAACGCCTATACCGGTAATGTGAATGTGGCCATGACCTGGATCGATCCATCTTCTGCCGATCTGCCTTTTACCGTGATGGGCGATCTGCGGGGTGTTCTGACCAACGGAGCCGAAAGAGGACTTACTACATTTGGAATGATCGGGGTGGAACTGACCGGTGCTACGGGTCAGCCCCTGAAAGTCGCTACAGGTAAGGTCGCCGATCTGAGTTTTCCGATCCCGGCCAGTTTAATAGCTGCTGCACCCGACTCCATCGATCTCTGGCATTTTGATGAAGCCACTGCCCGCTGGAAACAGGAAGGCAAGGCCGGTAAGAACGGAACGATGTACACTGCGAAAGTCAGTCATTTCTCTTTCTGGAACTGTGATGCACCCTTCCCGCTCATCGATCTGTGTATGTCTTTTAAAGACGATCATGGGGCTCCACTGAATAATGCCCAGGTACGCATCAAACGCCTGGTGAATGGCACCTATGGATATGGACGTACAGATTCCGTTGGTAATCTCTGTGGTAAAGTGCCGAAGAATGAAAACCTCGAATTACAGTTGCTGGATATTTGCGGCAATCCGTTCTTTACACAACCCATTGGCCCCTATACGGCCAATACAACTTTACCAGTAATTACTGTTACCCTTCCGGCGGCAAGCAGTCTGACCATTACCGGAACGATCACTACCTGTGCCAATACCAATGTGGTGAATGGAGCAGCAGCGATCTACCTTGTAGGCGGGCACCAGTACACCGTAGCGGTGACCAATGGAACTTTTTCGGTTACAATTCCCCGCTGCTCAAATACACCCATCAATTATACGGTATTGGGGGTTGACTATGCCAGCCTGCAACAATCAATTCCTGTAGCCGGTTCCGGCACAACCGGTACGGTGAACGTGGGTACACTACAGGCCTGCGGTACCTCTTCTGTTGAGTTTATTGAACTGATGATTGATGGTGCTCCATACAGTTTAGCTTCGCCACCTGATGCATTTAATTTTTCCGACTCCACCAATACCGGAGGTCCGCAGCCTTTTGTAGGTTGGTTCAGCGGATTCCGCAATGGCGGTACCAACAATGCCACCTATGTCCAGTTCCAGGCACAGCATAATAATGCCACCGGCAATGGCTTGCCCCTGACGATGCTGTCAATGAATTTTGGCGCGGGTCTGACTGCATCCCAAAACTATGCACCAGGTGCGGCGGGTATCAATTACACAGCATTCAGTGCCACCGCGGGTGGATTTATTGAAGGGAATTTCAATGTGATGATGAATTTCGGAGCTACGCCGAAGAATGTGGTGTGTAATTTCAGGATAAGAAGGTAGCCCTCCTTCGCTAAAGCTTCGGAGGATAAATGGTGAGTGGTGAGTAGTGAATGGGGAATGGTGAGTAGAAAATAGTAAATAGAGAATAGGAAAGAGAGAATAGGAAAGAGCCGGTACATTAGTGCCGGCTCTTTCGTTTATGCGCTGTCTGTATTATAATAATCAATAATCTAATAATTAATAATCCTTATTTCAGGTATTTGTTAAAGAAGGCAATGCTGCGTTCCCAGGCCAGCTTCGCGGCGGCTTCGTTGTAGCGGGTGGGAGCGGTATCGTTATGGAAAGCATGCTGGGCCCCTTCGTACATATAGAGTTCGTAATTGATCTTGTTTGTCTTCAGGGCTTCTTCATAACCGGCAATACCTTTATTCACGCCTTCGTCAAGGGAACCGTAATGTAATTGCACCGCAGCTTTTATTTTAGCTACATCATCCGTTGCAGGTTGTCGTCCATAAAACGCCACTGCTGCTTTGAGTGATGAAACATTTACGGCTAAGTTATTGCTCATGGCACCTCCCCAGCAAAAGCCCACACAGCCATAGTCGCCGTTGGCATCTTTTCGGGTGCCGAGGTAGTCA
>CALRQQ020000430.1:0-3715 GCA_943370345.1 Chitinophaga pinensis | reverse complement strand
CCATAGGGAGTTGTCACCCATTTGCTGAGCGGATAGGACTGCCCCTTGATCACCACATGGCTGCGGTTGCTGTCCATGGTGAAAAAAACATCTCCGGCATTAGAGACCAGCGAATCGGGATTATTGGCCTGGATCCGGACCGGTGAAGTAGTATAGCCTGAAAGTGGCAGCACTTTATGCTTTTCGTAGATGGGAGCATAGAGGTGAAGCTTTCGGGCAACATGGGACAGTAATTCCCTTGAACGGATCACTTCTATTTCATTCTCGATGATCTTTTTGGCGGAGAGCTGGTTCAATGATTCCAGCATTTTGGATTCATCCTGTCCTTTCTTTTCATCCTTGATCAGGATGGAAGCCGTGGCGATATAGTAGGGGCTGGTCTTGTACCTGACATAGAACCAGGCGCCTGCTCCGGCTACGGCCAGGAGGATCAGGAAGAGGGGCCAATAAGGAAAGTACTTGAACCAAAGCTGGCTCAATACATTCTTTTCCTGGTCTGGCTGACCTTTTTTAGGAAATGTGTGCATAGTTTTCGGGGTTGTTAATTAACTAACCGGTCTACAACGATCACACCAAAAGATAACATACTAAGGGCGATCGGCACCCATTGTGTGTTACTGTTGGCAGACGCTACTCTGGCTTTATTCGGTTCCACATAGACCACGTCATCGGATTTCAGGTAATAGTACGGTGATGTCAGCAGTTCATTCGTGTTCAGGTTGATCCGCTGAATATTTTTCAATCCGTTCTCTTCACGGATAATAAGCACATTGTCCCTTTTGGCATAGATGGTCAGGTCACCGGCAAGGCCGATTGCTTCCAGCAGGGAGATCTTTTCATTGGGAATCGTAAGCACGGTGGGGTTCTTTACTTCCCCGAGTACGGTCACCCTGAAGTTCAGGTAACGGATGGATACGATCGGGTCTTTCAGTTCCTGGCGATCCACAATTGATTTGCGGATCTTTTCTTTCAGCTGTTCTTTGGTCAGACCAGCTGCCTGAATACTGCCCAGTAAAGGAAATTGTATAGTGCCATCTGCATTCACCAGGTATCCGGAGGCACCGCCGCCGGGCTGATTGATCGCATTATTCGGTGCATTGAAAACAGCTGTTGCCTCTGCATTCAGACTGGAAACAATTATACTCAATAAATCATTGGGTCTGATGATCGATTCCGGTACCGGTGTTTTTTCATTGATCGTACCGGTATTAACGCCGTTGAAATAAGTGGCTTTCCGGGTATCCACACAGGATGCCAGAAAAACCAGGAACAGTACTGGTAAGCAAATACGACTAAAAAAAGTTAACTGCATAAGTTTCCATTTAAGCCCTGAGGCTAATTTGTTTGTGCTACCAACCTGCTTAACTTGAATCAGTGGTTTTGCGAAGGATGAAGGTACTGCTGAGGCTTTACGAAGGATGAAAGGATACGGTCGTACTGCAAGATAATCAGCGATATACGGCCAATTCGGCTACAAGATACTAATCATATATGAAACCATGTAGTATTTACGAAAAAAAATTGCGGGTTTTCCTGAACTTTTCCCATAGTAATCGTAAAACCACGAATAAGGCATTACTTATTTTTTTTATAAGTATATACCACTAATTCTGATAATGAGTCAGTTGCAGGTTATTTGCGGCTCTTCCCTCACTCTCTTTACCGGCATAAATAAAACATTTTACCCGTAAAGTATTGATTTTCTGAATATTTCAGGCCTTTTATACTCTTAAGATCCAATGGAACCTGCGACTGCAGTTTTCCGAAGTAGAATTCCGGAAGGCATTTACGGAGTTTCCGGGTGCACGGTTTTGAAAAAAATAAAATGATTGATCAGAAGCAGGTATTCACTCCATTGTTGTTTTCACCAAATCTGATCAGGCAAAAAAATAAAAAATCACATGGTATTTTTCCAGAATAATCACGTAATGAGTTTTGCACATCTTACGAATAAAATGTGAGTACCTACACTCGATTTCCATTGGAGTATGGCATTATTTTGGTTATGTCATAGGAAATCAGGCAGAGAGTTGTGAATTTAGTAGAGAGATTCAAACCGGAACCTGACAGTTCTCCTGAAAGCTCAAACCAATATTCTGAAAAATGCTGAATCCAATGGAAAACCATCTGGTCTGCAAAAGGAACACTCCTGAAGCAACCTGCTGCAAAAGAAAACACCGTCACCTGTACTTACACAGGCCTGTCCGGTATGTCCCCCCTGATTTCATGCATTTTTTTCCCATTGAAATCGTTCCGTTTACCCAGTTAAGCCCAACTCTGATCCCATTCGAATAAAATCCGTACATAATTCCTTTGAAAGATGAAAAGACTCTTAGTAGCAGCATTGATCACCCTTACCCTACCTTCCTTCGCGAGAGTATACTACACCTCCCCGTCGGGAAATGATAATAATGCCGGAACGATCACCGCACCCTGGTTCACCCTGCAACGGGCCTGGACATCGGTGGCAGCCGGTGATACGGTGTATATGCGTGGAGGCACGTACACTTATACGGTTCAGCCTTACCTGACCGGGAAAAGTGGTACCGCCGGCAACCTGATCAGGATATGGGCCTATCCGGGCGAATCACCTGTGATCACCCGCGGCACCACTTTCAATAAAAACAATGGTTGGCACAGAGGAATGGTTTTCCTGACCGGAAACTATATCCATATCAGAGGCATCCGGTTTACCGGCATGTATACCGACGATAATCAGGTGGATGCCGGACTTCAGACCTATGATGTGAACAACTGCGTGTTTGAGCAACTGGAATGCGACAATAATGTGGAGGGAATGATCGTAGAGAACAACAGTAACAATAACCTGATCCTTAACTGCGACTTTCACGACAATTACAGCAATTATAATAATTCAAACGGGGGGAACTCAGACGGACTTGGTCTGACCTATATGGTCGGACTTTCAACTGTTACCACCGTCCGCGGCTGTCGGGCCTGGAACAACGGAGATGACGGATTCGACACCTTTGAAAACAGCGGATATGTCCTGATCGATTCCTGCTGGTCCTGGCATAACGGGTATCTGTATGGAACAAATACCGCAGCCGGAGATGGTGTAGGTTTTAAACTGGGATCGGATTTCCTCACCACTCCTGCAGGAGTAGGTATCGTAAAAAGAAGACTTCAGCGTAGTCTCAGTTTTGACAACGCCAATGCCGGTGCGCATATCAATGAAGCCGATTTCAGTACTGAGATCTATAATAACGTATTCTTCCGGAACAAGATCACCGGACTGAACTTTCACTATAATAACCGCGTTCACTATTTCCGGAATAATGTATCATTCGCCAATACGGACAAAGATGTGGAGATCAGCAGCAACAGTATACGAAGTAATAACTCTGCCGGTACTGCAGCCAATGATGGCGGCTGGACCACCAATGCATCCGCAGCTGACTTCCTGAGTACCGACACCACCGGCGTACGGAATACCCGCCAGGCCGATGGCACATTACCTGTACTGAATTTCCTGAAATTTGCCGGGGCCAGCGACCTGATCGATGCCGGACTGAATATCGGTCTTCCTTTTAACGGCGTTGCACCCGACCGCGGGGCTTACGAATATGGAGTGGCATTACCCAACCAATCACCTGTAGCGAATGCAGGAACCGATAAAGCAATCACTTTACCCACCAATACAATCACCCAAACCGGATCCGGAACAGATCCGGATGGCAATATTGCCGCTTAT
>CALRQQ020000429.1:0-3720 GCA_943370345.1 Chitinophaga pinensis | reverse complement strand
TTGGCCAGGAACTGTCCGGTATTCGGATCGGTAAATTCATTTTTGAGGGGAGAGTTTTCGCCGAACAGGATATCGCTCAGTTCTTTGGCAGATACCTGCAGACCGAGTTTTTGATACTCCTGACCCAATACGATCTTCTCTACTGCCTGGTTCCAGGTAGAACCGATCAGTTGCTCGCGCTGGGCGCCTTGCGGACCATACATACGCTCCTGCAGGGCCAGTTGTTCTTCAAAATCACCTCTTTCGATCTTTTCACCATTTACTTTACCAATCACACTGGTATTGGAAAAAGCGCTTCCGCCACGGCCTACACCATCCTGCAGAATAAAAGCGATCAACGCCAAAGCGATGATACTGAAGATGATCCATGCACCTTTGTCACGAATACGTTGAATTACAGACATAATACTTTAATTAATGTTTTATCCCGGATTTAGACGGGAGGCAAAAATAGGGGAATAAAACATTAGAACAAATTGTGGATAACAGGGTTATACCTTAGAAAGACAAGGATTTCGGCCGGGGGGAGAACATTACCCCTTAACCGGACCATAAATTCGAATGATGGTTCAAAAAAGGGTCGGGAACCTGGATTTCTGTTTTGGATGGGTGATACGTCGATTGATGGGTATGAATGCTCCTAAAAGGATATTCACAGCGCCCTGTTTATAAACCCGTTTTTCGGTGGAGAAATCGGTTTTTTACCCTTCGGATTGTGGAAAGAGGTGGAACAAACTCCCTTCTGGGGTACGGTATAAGTGGTTGAGTCAGAATTCACTTGTATTTTATCCCTGTTAATTCACAGTGCCGTAAAAGTGGATAGTGAAATAGTGCGTATGTGAATCAGGTAATCCACAGCTGTTCATAAAACAGCTGGATTCAGTACAGAATGCTAAAAAACCTGTGGATGAGATTGTGAATTACGGTGGATAAGCCAAGGGTAATTACCTTTGGCCCTTGGGGATAAGTAAGTTATCCCGATATCCACAGCCCTAATAGTAGTAGTTTGTTTTAATAAAAAGTATTATTTAATACTATTACAAGCGTTATGAACATTGACAAAGAAGCGATTTTACAAAAAGGATTTTTAGACATAGAAATTGATGCGCGTCTGGATTTATTTGCCGAGATTGAGCGACTAAAGAAAGAAAAAAATGCAGTCATTCTCGCCCACTATTACCAGGAACCTGACATCCAGGACGTGGCAGATTATATCGGAGATAGCCTGGGCCTTGCGCAACAGGCCAGTAAAACCGATGCCGACATTATCGTATTTGCCGGTGTACACTTCATGGCCGAAACAGCCAAGATCCTAAACCCCAGCAAGAAGGTTTTACTGCCCGATCTGAAAGCCGGCTGTTCCCTGGCCGATAGCGCACCCGCACCGCTGTTCAAAGCTTTTAAAGAAAAATATCCGGGACACCTGGTGGTTTCCTACATCAACTGCAGCGCTGAGATGAAAGCTTTGAGCGATATCATCTGCACCAGCGGAAACGCAGAAAAGATCATCGAAAGTATTCCTGCTGACCAGCCGATCATTTTTGCACCCGATAAAAACCTGGGTGCCTATCTCAATAAAAAAACAGGCCGCAAAATGGTTCTGTGGAACGGAGCCTGTATGGTACACGAGATCTTCAGTCTCGAAAAAATTACCAAACTCAAGATCCGCCATCCCAAAGCGAAACTGATCGCCCATCCTGAATGTGAAGAAGCGGTACTGGCCATTGCGGATTATATCGGCAGCACCACCCAGTTATTGAAATACTCTCAAACTGATTCCTGCCAGGAATATATAGTGGCCACCGAAACAGGTATCCTGCACCAGATGCAGCAAAATAGCCCCAACAAGACCTTTATACCGGCACCACCGAATAACAGCTGTGCCTGCAACGATTGTCCGCATATGAAGCTGAATACCCTCGAGAAACTATATATCTGTATGCAGTATGAGACACCTGAATTAATCATGGATGAAACCCTTCGCCTGCAGGCCAAAAAATCCATGGACCGGATGATGGACATCAGCCGGAAAGCGGGATTGATCGGTTAAAGCTGTATTATTTAAAGTTGATCATCGCATATCCCTTCAACTGGTAAGTGGTTAGGGTAGTTAAGGCAGAAGTAGCCAGTTTCACTTCCGGGGCGATATCATTTTCGGTGAGTTTTCCGCGGATGAGGTTTTGTCCGCAAACAAAAAAATGCACCCCCGCATTACTCAGTTCCGAGATCAACGGAAGATTGGGATTATCGGTCTTGAATTTCTGCCGGTATTTCTCCTGATTCAGAATAGAAAAAGTGGCCATTTTATGGATCACTACCACCACTTTCATTTTATGGGCCGGTACACCAGCTGAACCATGCAGATTCATCAGTGTGGCAATGGCTTCGAGGTATAGATTCAGGGTATCGGGTTTCTCTGCCTGGTTGGTGATATCTACGAGGATTTTGTATTCCATTTTTTTATCCGGCTTTTCTGTAGCGTTGGGAATTTCCCAGACAGACCCATAAGACTTAATGATCGGATTCACTTTGTGCTGTTGTGCATTTGCTGTGCAAATAAGCAGGAAGAGGCTGGCGAAAAAATAGATAGGTTTCATAGCATTTGTTTGAAACAAGATAGAGAGAATGCTTCACTGCAAAAGCAAACAAATGCTGAACGGTTTAGCCGATAGATGATGGTAGTATCTTATGTACAGAAGGAAAGAAGCCGTATTAATCTGTAATGAACGAAGGTTTATTGAGGGTTCTTATTTTGGTAAGTTGTGTGCGCAGATTTTTGAAAGTCTGTATTAATCCTTTGGCAGAAAAAGAGTTGATGATCCAGGCGGGCAGATCGCCACCGGGGTCTACCTGTAAAGTATAGATCACACGTACTTCTTTGTTGTTGAGAGGAATTAACTGCCAGTTTCCTTCTGAGTAATCGATCCGCACCAGTTTTGGTTTTTTCGGTTCCCATCCGCTTACATTACTGGCTTTGATGTTCACTTCTTTGGTGCCTGGGTTCTGGCTGATGACCACATGCGAAACAAAATCACGATTTACAGTTGGCCAGGGAAAGATCACTTCTGAATAATAATATAATTCAGCTGGAGAAACCTGTTTCAGTAAACGGGTGGAACGGCTGTTAAAGACCCACTCATCATACGCAGACACATCTGCGATCACGGCAGTTAGTTGTGAGAGGGTTGTCTGGAATACTGCTTCCAGTTTTACCGAATTGATCTTTGAATCGCTTCGTTTTTGCGAATAGCTTTTGATGCCGTCCTTTTCTCCTGTCAGCTTCCAGTTTTCCTGTGCCGTACCGCTTATCATCAGCAGCGAAAAGACAACCGTAAAAAAGATATTTTTATGCATAAAAAACATTGCCGCTAATTACAAAATTCGACATAACCGACCTTGAACAGCTGGTCACCTATCTCTCTGCACTGGGAAAGGAAACCCGGGCTTTTTTTGGTCCGCATGGATTTGACAAAACCTCGCTTACGCAGTTTTACCAGGACCCGAAAAATACAGCTTATATCGCCACGGAAGAAAACCGGATCATTGCATATGCCATTATCCGCCAGGGATTCCTGCAGCATGATGCACCTAGGCTTTCTTCCTATGGAGTAGACCTAAACCCCGAAACCGATGCCAGTTTTGCACCTTCTGTGGCAGATGACTGGCAGGGTCGTGGGCTGGGTCGCTCGCTTTTTACCTATATCATTAACGATCTCAGTA
>CALRQQ020000428.1:0-3721 GCA_943370345.1 Chitinophaga pinensis | reverse complement strand
TTCCATGCCGATCTGTGCCGTGCTCACCCCTTCCATCATGGCCCGTCGACGGTCCACTTTTATGGTGATCTCGGGATTGAACAGGTCCACATCCGGCTGCAGGTTCTCGATCCCTTCGATCCGGTTTTTATCAAGATACTGATACAGGGATGTTGCCACTTTGGTTACATTCTCCAGGTAATCGCCGGACACTTCAATATTCACCGGAGGATCGGTGGGTGGTCCGTTATCTTCCTGTCTTACTTCCACGCTGGTACCGGGTATTCCCTGTACCACATCCCGGATCTGGTCCATCAGGGGACCGGTTTTCTTGCCATGTCTTTTTTCATATTCAACAAAGGAAACCTGGATCCGGCCCAGGTTGGACTGCACACTCCGGTTATTATCACGCGGGTTGTTCGCATTCACTGCCACATTGGTGATCAGGCTTTCCACGATACTGCCCGCTGCGCCGGGCTTCTCATTCCCCAGTACTTTTTCCACCCGGTGTTCGAGAACATGAAGTACACTGTCCGTGACCCGGGCATCCGTACCCACCGGCATCTTAAGATATACATAGACGAAATTGGGGTCACCGCTCGGGAAGAAGGTGGACTTGGTCCGACCGGCCATTACGCTGGCCACGATCATTAATACAGCCAGGATAAACAAACCAAAGAGGGAGTAAAATGCCCGTACCGGTCGTTTGCCCTGTAAGATCCAGCGCAACAGTTTTTCGTACCGGTTCATGAGTCCCGGCAGGAAACGGTTCTGGAACCGATGGATCACATCATTCAGTACATAGGAATTAAACACCATCAGGATCGCCATCAGCAGGAGGAAGTTGGCGGTTCCATGGAAGGACATCAGGTGCAGGAGCAGTCCGCCAATGATGGAAGTCCAGAACCATTTATTGCGGAAGACTTCCCGCTTGGGTTTTTCAAATTCTTTTCCTTCAGGCTTCATGAAACTGACCGCGAAAACCGGGTTGAAGATAAAGGCCACGATCAGGGAAGCCGCCAGGGTCAGGATCAGTACAATGGGCAGGTAGATCATGAACTTACCGATCAGCCCTTTCCATAACAATAGCGGGAAGAAGGGTGCCAGCGTGGTGGCGGTACCGGCCAATACCGGTATGAAGACCTCCCCTGCCGCTTCTTTCGCGCTTTTAACGATCGGCATTTTCCCGTTGGCATACAGCCGGTGTGTATTCTCGATCACCACGATCGCATCATCCACAATGATCCCCAGTCCGAAGAGCAGGGCAAAGAGCACGATGAAGTTGAGGGTGATATTGATACCGGAAATACTGCTCACCAGCGGGATAAAGAGGAAGGCCACGAACACACTCAGCGGCACACTCAGGGCCACAAAGAAGGCATTCGTCACGCCCATGAAGAACATCAGGATCAGCAACACCAGTACGAAACCGATGATGATGGTATTAATCAGTTCATTGAATGAGGTCTTGGTCTGTTTACTGGTATCGCCGGTAAACTCCACCCGCAGGTTAGGAGGCAGTTCGCCGGATTGCTGCATCTGTGCCGTCTCTGCTTTTACTTTATCCGCACAATCGATCAGGTTTTCGCCCGACCGTTTTACGATATTCAGGGTTACCACATTTTTCCCGTCCAGACGCGCATAACTTTCTTTCTCCTTGATGGTATCCTTCAGTTCTGCCACATCGCGCAGGTATACCGAAGCCCCTTGTGCACTGCTGCGCACGATCACGTCCTTCAGATCGTTCACACTGGTGAACTGACCTTTGACCTTCAGGGTTCTTTTCATATCCCCGGTCTGTATCAACCCACCGGTGATATCATGATTCTCCCGGCTGATGGCATTCTCCACATCGGTCAGGCTCACCCGTGCAGCAGTCAGTTTATACGGATCCACGTTCACCTGGATCTCCCGTTCTGGCGCACCCACGATCTCAGCCCGGTTCACTTCAGAAAATGATTCAAACCGGTCCTGCATCTTATCTGCATATTTTTTCAGCTGCAACCCATCAAAGTCTCCACTGATATTGACAAACATGATCGGCATATCACTGAAAGCAAATTCCTGCACATTGGGTTGCGACGTCAGATCATTCGGCAGGTCCGTAGTGGCCCGGTCGATCGCATCCTTCACTTTTTGCTTGGCGATATCCGTTTTCACATCCGTGTCGAATTCCACCACGATCAGACTATAGTCGGCCTGTGAGATACTCTGGATCTTATTTACCTTGGCCCCGCTGATACCTTTCAGTTCTTTTTCGATCGGCTGGGTCACCAGGTTTTCAATGTCTTTGGCAGAGTTACCGGCATAGATGGTGGTCACTGAAATAGTAGGCACCACGATATCGGGAAACTGTTCTTTCGGCAGCGTGACGAATTGGGTCAACCCGATGGCCGATATGATGATCGCAAGGATATACACCGCCACCTGGTTGTCGATTGCCCAGCTGGTCAGCTTGAACTCCTTGATTTTATTCACGATTCCTTCTGTTAATTTCATATATCAGTATTTTGGCTGTAATTATTTAGTAGCACCGGTAGTAATGGATTGCCCATCATAGACCGACTGGTATCCTTCGGTGATCAGCAATTCCCCGCCGCTGAGACCACTTTTGATCTCGATCTTTCCTTCATAGACTTCGCCTACGATCACGGCTTTTTTACGGGCCACTGTTTTATCACCGGCTTTTTCCATCACATAGACAAACTTTCCGTTCTCATCGCTCTGCACGGTATTCACCGGGATGGCGATTGTCGCTTTCGCCTCATAATCCAGGATCTTCATCAGGGCTGTCTGATTGGGTTTCAGCAGGGGATCGGAAGGCAATTTTGCTTCGGTCAGGAAAGAGCGGGTCTTGGCATCAATGGAAGCACCCACCACACTGATCACAGAGGCATATGGTGCTTTACCGGTTTCAGGAACAGCGATAAGCACCTTATCGCCTTTCTTAATTTTGGCCACATAATTATCAGGTACCGGTACTTCAGCTTTCAGTGTTGCTGAGTTAACGATCACGATCTGACCGCCTTGCTGGGTCGCCCCGGTAAAAAACTCACCTACACGCACTTCCACTTTTTCCACCAC
This sequence comes from Chitinophaga pinensis, assembly GCA_943370345.1. GTDB lineage: Bacteria > Bacteroidota > Bacteroidia > Chitinophagales > Chitinophagaceae > JJ008. The sequence continues at coordinate 658 of CALRQQ020000428.1, read as the reverse complement.
ACCGCTCATACCTGCGCGTACATTGGTCATATCGAGCGCTTCGGCTGCCTGTCCCACACCGGCTTCAGCAGATCTTAATTGTGCAGTAACCGCATCCAGGTCCGCTTTGGCATTGATCACATTGATCTCGGCCCCGATATTCTGTTTCCAGAGATTCTGGTAACGCTCGTAAATGGTTTGCGCCTGGGCCTGGCGGGTTTTCAACTGACTCACTGCCTGCTGGGCAGATGCCAGTTGCTGGCGCTGAATTGCATCATCCAGTTTCAACACTAACTGACCGACCCCTACCCGCTGGCCTACACTTACATAAATGGCACGGATCAGTCCGCCGCCGCCTTTAGGTGCTACATAGCCGATACCGCTGCTTGAAATATGGCCCTGCAGGTCGATATAGTGTGCAAAATCGGTGGTGCGTAAGGTATCCACCGCCACCAGTGTTTTCACCTGCTTTGCCGCATTGGTATCGATCTTTGCGATCTTCTCTTCAATGGCTTTGATCTTATCATCCATACCGGTCTTTTCTTTTTTCAGTTTAGCCAGTTCGGTCCGGAGATCATTCAGCTGGCCTTTTTCTTCCTTGGCACTGCCACCACAGGCGGCAATGGCAACAGTCAGTACAACAGCTGTGGTTATTTTTAAAATCGTATTCATATTATTT
>CALRQQ020000427.1:0-3722 GCA_943370345.1 Chitinophaga pinensis | reverse complement strand
GGCAGGACTGTACGAAGAAGGTAACCAGAAATTGTATGTGAACAGGGGATATGGATTTATCGGTTATCCCGGCAGGGTGGGTATCTTACCCGAAATCACTGTGATTGAGTTGGCAGTGAAAAGTTAAATTTTTTTACAGGCTGCCCTGTATACTTGCAGATTTTACATTTTTAAACCTTTCTTTTTTCAGTTGATTTTTTTGGCACGGTCATTGAATATAGACTATCAAACAAAATCAATTGTATGAAGAAAGTAATTTTGTCAGCCTTATTCCTGTTGTCATTGGCAGGTATCTCACAGGCGCAAGGCGTAAGAGCAGGATTGAAAGCGGGAGCGAGTCTCAATAAGATCTCCGGTCAGTCATTTAACGACGGTTTTGACCTGTCTTATCATTTTGGTGGTTTTCTGGAGCTGGACCTGAATAAGAAATGGGGTATACAGCCGGAATTACTCTGGAGCCAGACCGCTTCCAAGCCTTCTAATTTCCAGACCTTGTATGCCGGTGTAACCAACCCAACTTTCAATAGCAATAACCAGATCAAGTTGGATTATCTGAGTATCCCGATATTGCTGCGTTATAATGTAGGAGGTATTCTGACCCTGAATGCAGGACCTCAGTACAGTATCCTGATCAAGAAGGATAATACTTTACTACAGAATGGCCAGTCAGCGTTCAAAAGCGGAGACTTTGCTTTTGTAGCAGGCGCGCAGCTGAACTTCAAGTTTCTGCGGATCTATGGCAGATATAATATCGGGTTGCAGAATATCAATGATATTGACAACAAAGACAAATGGACCAACCAGCAGATACAGGCAGGTTTAGGTTTCCGTTTCTAAGAATACATGCTTAACGCAGAACGCTTAACGCCAAACGCAGATCAGCTGCGTGTAGTGTTAAGCGTTTTGCATTTGGTACAACTATGACTTGAGTTTGAATTTTTTCTTTAAGGAAGTGATAGCTGTTTTAAACTCTTTCAGTTCCTGGATCTGCTGTTTGATAAAACTGTTTTCTTCCAGTTTACCCAGTACTTCGTTCATTTCCCCGATACTTTCATATACCATTTTGCGATAGGGGCTGGTATAATCCTTGGCCCTTGCATCGTAAATGCCTTTGGTGAGCCATTCCTTTGTAACCACGGCCCTGTTTAGCAGGTTGGTGAACTGGTGGCTATCTATTTTTTTCAGGTTAATGCCTGTGATATCTGATAAAGATGCCAGTGAGTGTTTCAGTTTCAGCAAGGGATATTTTTCTCCGTGAGCGGTATAGTATTCGTGAACACCATCCCATGATTTAATTTTACCTGTCTTGATTTTATCTTTCAATAAGGTAAGGTCCTCTTCAGGTAATAACTGTCCGCCAACATTGATCCAGCTACCCCTGCTTTTTTTAGCCGGGATAGCCGCTTTTACTTCATCCAGTGTGGAGAGCTCATTAGTACGGATAAAATCGAGCAAACGGATGGTGCCGTAATACACGATCAGTTCTTCATAAATTTTATAGGAAGAAAGCACTTTGATCAGTACTACTTTTCTTTTACTGTTCTCTACCTGTTCAGCCAGTACTTCCAGTTCGTTCACCATCTTGTTGCCGCTTTGCAGCAGGTAACGGCCGGCAGCAGCATCGTCGTTGAAACTGCCCTCCATCTTACCGCTGCGTGCATAAGCTTTGCCAACGGCTGTTTCCATCAGTTCCATGGCGGTGAACATTTCATTCACCGTATCCGGAGCGAGAAAATCGTATTCGATGTGCTGGATCTTTTCAGTGCGTTTATCCCGGTCTACATATTTCCAGGAATTACGCGCGAGTGCATAGAGGTTATACAGGAACCAGTAACCCGGCATGATCACCAGTCTGTCGTTGGTGATATCATTACTCACCAACGAGAAGGGGATGGGTACATTCAGTTCTGCCGGATAATCGCCCTTGGTTAAGATGGTAAAACTCGCAAACTGCGAATTGTGCTTCAGGCTCACGCATAAACCCGGCCAGAAACCGCGGCCCATGATCACTTCTCCGTCGGCGCCCCGGCTGTTATGGTTGGATCCGATGGTGGCGCCTGCGGCGATATTACTTTGTCCCATTACCAGTGCCGCACATAAGAATGAATTATTATGGTGCTGCTCGTGTGCCGGGAAAATGAGTGAATTCAATACTTCGCAACAGGAGATCGTAGCGTTGTTACCGAGGTAAGAGTTGATCAGCCTCGCACCATATTTCAGTTGCGAATGAGAGGCCATGATAAAACGGACCGCTTTTACACCATAAAACAAACGGCAGCCAAAACCGATGATCCCGTTTACGATCTCGCAACCTTCTCCGATTTGTGTGCGGCCTTCCGGACCGGAATTCACCGTCAGGTTCTTGAGTTTATTGGCTCCTTTGAAGTATGCGTCGGTTCCGACCCAAACATCTTTGATGATCTTACAGTTTTTGATCACTGTACGATCGCCGATCTTGCCGTAATAACCACGGCGGTTATCAAACTTCTGTTCTGTAAAAGCTTTGAATTTTTCCTGCAGGGTATGATCATTGCGGAAACGACTCCATAAAAATGCATCTCCCGGTAACATACCGTTAAACGGCATTACCCTTCTGCCCGTATTCTCATTACAAAGCTCCATCCAGATCCGTACATCTTCCGACTCGCCTTCTTTTAAAATACCATTCCCGAATTTGGCATGGTTGGTAGTAACCAGTTCATTCACATTGGTAATGATGGCTTCGCTGCCGATAATATAATGTGAGAGATAGTTAACATTATCGATCACCACATTGTCGCCAAAGTCGCAACTGATGATGGTGGAGTTATACAAACCTACGGGTGCTTTCAGATCGCTGAAGCCCAGACAGAAAGGTTCCAGCTTGCCGATCCTTACGAGGCCGTAAAACTTACAGTTTTTTACGAGTTCAGGATTGAAGGCATCCGATACGAGGAGATTATTCCAGTTATCGCTGGTATTGCCATTACGCACCAGCATTTCTATTTCGTAGGCAGACAGTTTCCGGTAGTGGATCCCATTTTTGATCTGCATATCGCGCAGATAATATTCATCTTTTCCTTTGGGGAGGTGCGGTGCTTTTACAAAATTATACCCCAATGCATCAAGGGGTGTTTTATAGATTATGTTCTGCTGCGACATCTTTTCAGGTTTGATAAAACGAATGGAATGGATAAACGGAAACCATCACCGGTTTATTCAACCGTAACACTTTTGGCAAGGTTACGTGGTTTGTCTACATCCAGTCCTTTGGCAAGTCCAACATAATAACTGAGTAACTGCAGTGGTATTACACTCAGTAAAGGTGCAATGGCTTCGTCTGCATCAGGTACCAGCATCACATCGTCTGCCATGCCCGGGATGATCTCATCTCCGGCCGTTGCTACTGCAATGACCATACCCTTGCGGGCTTTGATCTCCTGCACATTGGAAACGATCTTCTCGTAATAGGAATCTTTGGTAGCTACAAATACAACCGGTAATTTTTCATCTACCAGTGCGATCGGGCCATGTTTCATTTCAGCAGCGGGATATCCTTCTGCATGTATGTAAGAAATTTCTTTCAGTTTTAAAGCGCCTTCCAATGCTACGGGGAAATTGTAGCCACGGCCCAGGAATAAAAAGTCAGTAGCGTCTTTGTATTTTTCAGCAATGCGCTGGATATTGGTAGTATCCTGCAGGATCTCTTTTACTTTTTCCGGAATAGCTTCCAGATCGTGCAG
>CALRQQ020000426.1:0-3722 GCA_943370345.1 Chitinophaga pinensis | reverse complement strand
ACTTAACTTCTGAAACTGAGAGGTAACCGGACGTTTGAAAGCTTTACCAGTAAAGTCAGGCACTACCATGCGGAGCTTTCTTTCCGCTATAAATCCTACGACCTTGGATTTGAAATATTCAATGCTTTTCCAAATAATGTCAAAGGAGGGAATGAGTAAATGGTTTAGCGGGCAATAAATAAAATATCTTTAGTTTTTAGTTAGCGGCTTTACTGACATGGGTACACATCCACTTTGATTAGTGTATTCTAAACAAACTTAACAGACCAAAATGAAATCAAATCTACTGTTATTGCTCATACTGATATCCGCATTTATTTCCTGTGGGCAAACGGGTAAGCCCAATCCGGATAATGAAATTGTTGAAACGGTCAATTCGGTCAGGCGTTATACCTATGGGGATTCGATGGGTAAACAGGTGATTTTTACCAACAGTTTACCCAGAGGTACCACTTATACGGCACCAGACGGAAAGCAATACTTCAGATGGATATTCTGGTCGGGGATCACCAATGAAACCGGTAAGCCGCTGGAAATCGACATCAACTTTCCTGCAGCCTTCTATGAGGTTCCCGGGCCAACTGGTAGTCGCTATAAAATACTGGTTCCGACAGATACGATGACGGTTGATAAAGCACATTTGTTTAACTATGGCATGACGGGCTTAACCGCTTTTGTAGATACGGCCATTAATAAACCATCCACATTAAAGCGAACGATTCAGCCCAACCAATCGACGGGTTTTTATATTGTATTGCTAAGTCTGTCAACCGATGTAGCAACCGGCTTCACCATGCGGACTGGACTTCGGGTAAAAGGGTCAGGTCTGGTATATAAACTTTCCCGCTATGCTGACAAAAAGGAACACCCCTTATTAAGTGAAGAAGAAATCAGCTGTGGAAGTATTAATTTCAGGGATTTAGTGTTGCAGCAGTAAGCAAAAAGCAGTGGTAAACAAAAGCTGTCTTACTATCGCGGAGTTGAAATTATTGCAACTTTGAAAACATTGCTACCAGAAAGATAAAGTAACTTTTGACCTGACCTGCCCCGGTTCCAACCGGAAGGAAGTCTGGCACTATATTGAAACGTACATCGATAACAACCGGATCCTGCGGTTCCGGTCGATCAATCCGGGGATGAATGGGTGTGTGGTGATGGAGTAGGGGGAAAGTGAAGGCTTCAGGATTCCCATCTTTTAAGGGCAGCCGGTTTTTCTACTATGGCTGCTTATACATTTTATAGTTTCGGGAAGGCATTATGTAGGGATATTGACCGAGAAGTACTGGCGGGAGTTGCTGCGGAAGTAATTCAGTGCAAGTTTTTGTTTACGCCGGACATAAATTCCTCCTCCGTCGGAGTAGGGGGGCTTAGGGGTCTTACTTCATCCTTCGCTTCGCTTCGGGATGACAATCTTTCTTAGGACGCCCACTTACTCATTCCTTATTCTTTATTTCTTATTCCTTATTTCCCGGACTTTAGAGGGCACCTCCCCTTTTCTTCATCACCCTTCGACACGCTCAGGGTGACACCGGTCACTCCCTATTCTCTATTTACTATTTTCTATTCTCTCCTAACTTACCCCATATTATGAAACACCTTCTGCACATCATCATCCTGCTCTAACTTCTCAATCAGCTTACTCACATCTTCCGCCTGTTCATCTGACAGGGGAACAGTAGTGGAGGGGATCCATTCTACTTCCGCACTGATGGGGGTGATGCCTTTATCTTCGAGGGCTTTTTGCATATGACCGAAATCGGTGAATCCGCAACGGACGACCAACAGCTCTTCCCCGTTTTCGCCGGTGCTTTCGCCGAGCTCTTCGAGACCGAAATCGATCAGCTCGAGCTCCATGTCTTCGGCATTCAGTCCTTCGGGTTTGAGTTTAAATACGCCCATTTTTTTGAACTGGAAGGCCACGCTGCCGCTGTTGCCCATAGCACCACCGCCTTTGTTGAAAAGGGATTTTACATTCGCTACGGTACGTACGTGGTTGTCGGTGGCGGTTTCTACCAGCAGGGCCACACCATGCGGTCCGTATCCTTCATACAGGATCTCATCGTAGTTCACGAGTTCCTTGCCCTGGGCACGCTTGATGGCGGCTTCCACACGATCCTTCGGCATCCCCACACTGCGGGCATTCTGGAAACAACGACGCAGGGCGGCATTGGAACCGGGGTCGGCTCCACCGGCTTTTACGGCAATAATGATCTCCTTACCGATACGGGTAAAGTTCTTGGCCATTTTGTCCCAGCGGGCAAACATGGAGGCTTTTCTTACTTCAAATATGCGTCCCATAGTATGTTTATTTAGGAGTCCGGCGGAGGGGCCGGAGGGGCTGCAAATTTAGGGAAAAGTCGGGAGTCGGAAGACAGGAGTCGGGAGGGAGGAGTAGGGAGATAGGAGTCGGGAGTAAGGAGACAAGTGTAGAGAGTCCGGAATATAGGAACAAGCTTTACAGGGATGTAAGAATTATCGCTAAGTTCCTCCCGACTCCCGACTAACAAAAACCCCTGAAACAACCAGTGTCTCAGGGGTTCTGAAAAATGATCTATAAGAACAACTACTTCTTCTCAAAATCATCCGCCGTGGGCAGAATATCCGCGTAATTCCGCAGCTTACTCCGCTTACGACTATATGCAAAATACACGACCAGACCGATACCCATCCAGATGAAAGCAACTTTCAGGGTCTGGGTATCCAGGCCAACGATCATGAGCAAACAGATCAGGGCGCCAAGGGTGCTTACGATGGGCACTAAAGGCGTGCGGAACGGACGCTCAAGGTTGGGACTCTTCACCCGCAGGATCCAGACTCCGATGCTTACCAGTACGAAGGCAAAAAGGGTACCGAAGCTGGTGAGGTCACCCGCTACGTGTCCGGGTACAAAGGCGGCAAAGGCTCCTACGAAAACAAAGAGGATCCAGTTGGCTTTATACGGCGTCTTATATTTCGGATGCAGTTCACCAAAGGCTTTGGGGATCAGTCCGTCATTACTCATGGTATAGAAGATACGGCTTTGTCCCATCAGCATTACTAAGATCACCGAAGAGAAACCAGCCAGGATGGCAATGGTCACCGCCTTCGACAACCAGGCATACCCGGTCATATAGGTACTGATAGCATACGCTACAGAAGCTTCACGACCTTTTTCCGGATCTACGAAATCCTTCCAGGGAGCCACACCGGTGAGTACGTGTCCGAATAAGATATATAAGATGGTACATACAACCAGTGAACCGAGGATACCGATCGGCATATCGCGTTTGGGATTCTTGGCTTCCTGGGCGGCTGTACTTACTGCGTCAAAACCAATGAAGGCAAAGAATACAATGGCCGCACCACCGAGTACACCTCCCCATCCGTGCTTGTTCCAGCCACTATAGTCGGCAATCACTTTACCCGCCTGGTCGGCCACAGCCTGTGTTCCTTCCGGAATCATATAGGGCGTGTGGTTTTCCGGCTTGATAAACTGCCAGCCAATCGCGATGAATAGGATAACGATCGCTACTTTAATGAATACAATGATCATATTGACAAATGCGGATTCCTGGGTACCTCTGATCAGCAGCAGGGTCAGGGCCAGCAGGATCACCAGGGCCGGCGCATTCATAATACCTGAATGGTGGATGCCGGCTGTATCGGTGAAACTTTCCATCGGCGAGTGGCACCATTCGTATGGGATAGCCCCTCCTAAAAGCTTATTTAAATATTCACTCCAG
>CALRQQ020000425.1:0-3728 GCA_943370345.1 Chitinophaga pinensis | reverse complement strand
TATGAAAAAACTATTCTTACCTGCCTTACTCCTGCTGGGGCTGATGGGCCAGGCACAATTGAAAGCGGATGATGTAAAGACATTCACCCTGAAGAACGGGATGAAATTCCTGGTAGTGGAAGACTTTTCGATTCCGAATGCGAATATGTACCTGTTCTACAAAGTCGGCAGCCGCAATGAACACCAGGGCATCACGGGCCTTTCGCATTTTTTTGAACACATGATGTTCAACGGGGCAAAAAAATATGGCCCTAAAATGTTTGACCAGACCATGGAATTCAATGGCGGGGCCAATAATGCCTATACCACGGAAAATGTAACCGTTTATACCAACTGGTTTCCGGCCCCGGCTACTGAAGTGATCTTTGACCTGGAAGGCGACCGCATATCCAGTCTGAGTATCGATCCTAAAATGGTAGAAAGTGAAAGAGGTGTGGTATTGAGTGAGCGTAGTACCGGCCTCGAAAACTCACCCTGGGAACAATTGTCGCAGACATTGGGTGGAGTTGCTTTTCTTGAACATCCTTACCACTGGCCGGTGATCGGCTATGAGGATGACATGAAGAACTGGAAACAGGAAGACCTGGAACGTTATTTTAAGACTTACTATGCCCCCAACAATTGCGTGGTAGTGGTATCCGGCGGTATTAAGCTGGAAGACGTTAAAAGACTGGCTGAAAAATACCTGGAACCCATTCCGGCACAGCCGGCTCCGCCCAAAGTGAATATTGTGGAACCGGAACAAACCGGTGAACGGCGGGTGCTGGTACAAAAAGAGGCGGCCACCCCTTACCTGATGATCGCTTATCATGTACCGGAAGCAAAGCATGAAGATTATTACGCCCTGAATATACTCAACTCCATTTTATCCAGCGGCAAATCTTCCCGGCTCTATACCACCCTGGTGGATAAGAAGCAACTGGCCACTTCCGTGTTTTCGGGATTCGGTGAAAGTTTTGACCCTACCCTTTTTCAGATCTATGGCATCACTTCCAAAGGAGTGCATGAATCAGCGCTGGAACAAGGTATTTACGAAGTGCTGGAAACGATCAAAACAGAAGGCATTTCCGAAACGGAACTGCAGAAGATCAAGAACCAGAAACTGATGGAATTTTATGACCAGGTAGAGACCATCAATGGTAAGTCGAATAATATCGGTACGTATGAAGTGTTCTTTGGCGATTACCGGAAAATGTTCGATGCCCCGGCTGCCTATAATAAAGTAACGGTGGCCGATGTACAGCGGGTCGCTAAAAAATATTTCACCAGATCCAACCGTACGGTAGGTGTGTTAAAATCAAATACGGAGGAATAATACCATGAAAAAAATCAAGCACTATATCATCGCCTGTATTTTACTGGCGATCACATTTCAACTGCCGGCACAGGGTTATAAACTGCCTCCGTATGAGAAATTCAAATTACCCAATGGCCTGGTGATCTACCTGATGGAACAGCGCGAAGTACCCCTGATCAGTGTATCGGCCATTCTGCCAGCCGGGGCAATTTATGATGGCGAACAAGCGGGACTGGCCTCCCTGACAGCCGCCGGGCTGAAACACGGCACCCGTTCCATGTCCAAAGCAAAACTGGATGAGGAACTGGATTTCCTCGGAGCCAATGTCAGCACATTTGCCTCCAAGGAGTCCGCCGGATTATCTGCCAAATTTGCGGCAAAGGATAAAGAAAAGATACTGACCCTGATCAAAGAAATATTGCTGGACCCTGTATTCGACAGTACCGAATTTGCCAAGGAAAAAAGAAGGCTGCTTGTGAGCTTAGAGCAACAGAAAGAAAGCCCCCGGTCTGTGATCGGTTCCTATTTTGATAAGTTTCTGTACGGAGAACATGTTTATGGAAATACTGTACAGGGAAAGATCTCCACAGTCACCCAAATGACAGCTGCTGACCTCAGGAAATTTTATGTGGCCAATTATCGGCCGGATGGATCCGCTATCAGCGTGGTGGGTGATTTCAATGCCAAAGAAATGAAGGCGAAACTGACGGCCTTGTTTGCCGGCTGGAAAAAAGGACCTAAAAACACAGCGGCCAATCCCGCTGCGGCCGTTATTGTAAAACCAACAGAGAACAAAGTGCTGCTGGTAAATAAAGAGGATGCCAAAGAAACCACATTCTACATCGGGGCACCCGGCATTGCCCGTAACAATCCCGATTATGTGGCCATTGATGTGGTCAATACGCTTTTTGGCGGACGCTTTACTTCCATGCTCAATGATGAACTGCGGGTCAACAGCGGTCTTACCTATGGGGCCAACAGTCGCTTCAGTGCCCTGAAGAATGGCGGCAGTTTTATCATCAGTACTTTCACTGCAGGTAAGACCACCGAACCGGCGATCGATAAGGCACTTGAGGTGCTGAATAAACTGCACAGCAGCGGTATCGATGAAAAATCACTGGCTTCTGCCAAAAACTATGTAAAAGGACAATTTCCGCCCCGTTTTGAGACCGCCAGTCAGCTGGCCGGATTAATGACGCAGATGTTCTGGTATAATTTTGACGAATCCTTTATCAATAATTTTGAAAAGAATGTGGATGGTCTGACCCTTGACAAGGCAAAAGAGATCATTGCCAGATATTTTCCGAAAGATAAACTCCAGTTTGTGCTGGTGGGCAAAGCCGCCGACATCCGCAAGATCGCTGAGAAATATGGAAAGGTGAAGGAAGTAGAGATGAAAGAGGGGGATAAAAAGTCGTTCTGAATGTGTTTTTAAAAACCCGCTGGATAATGAATTTAATTGAGTGACCATTAAAAGCCTGACAGGTTGACAAGGGGGTTTTAACAGGAGGCGCCCTTGTCAACTTATCAACTTCTGCAAACCTCCAAATGAAGATAACATTTCTATCAGTCGGAAAGGGCCACGAGCCATATGTTAAAACCGGCATCGACGACTTCACGAAACGGATCACCCGCTATTACAAAGTGGAATGGGGCATCATTCCTGTACCAAAGAATGCATCAGCCATGAGTGAGGCAGAGATGAAGAAGAAAGAAGGAGAAGCGATCCTGCAGGTATTAAACAAGGAAGATTACCTGGTGGCATTGGAGGAAAGGGGGAAACAGGTCAGTTCAGAAGGACTGGCCAACCTGATACAGGCCAGGGCCAATGAAAGTACGCGGAACCTGGTGTTCCTGATCGGCGGGGCGTATGGACTCGATGAAGCGGTTTTGAGAAGGGCGCAGTTCAAATGGAGTTTGTCCGAACTGGTATTCCCGCATCAGCTGGTACGCCTGGTATTGGCTGAACAGGTATACCGTGCCTGTACGATCTTAAAAAATGAGAAGTACCATCATAAATAATTTATATTTTCATCCGGCTAAACCAACAGAATGGAAATCACCACAACGCTAATAATTATTATCATCACCTGTATCGTATCGTTTACCGCTTTCAGCAATGGAAAGATCATGGATGACCTGATCTTTTATCCCCCGGCAGTTCAGCGGGGACAATGGTATCGTTTTTTCAGTTGCGGACTGATCCATGCCGATATCGGTCACCTGGCATTCAATATGCTCACACTGTATTTCTTTGGCGGGGGGGTGGAGCGCAATTTTACCTTCCTCTTTGGAAAATATGGAAACCTGATCTATCTGGCCATGTATTTGCTTGCCCTGGGCGCCTGCCTGTTGCCAACTTATGGAAAAAATAAGGACAATTATCATTACCGTAGTCTGGGGGCTTCCGGTGCAGTGTCCGCCGTGATAT
>CALRQQ020000424.1:0-3731 GCA_943370345.1 Chitinophaga pinensis | reverse complement strand
CAACAGTGATATCGAACGCAGTTATGTCTTCAAAGATGTCACACCTGTTAAAGGCGTGAACTACTACCGCCTGAAACAAGTAGACAATGACAGCCGTGCTAAATACACTGATATCAGAACCGTAACGTATGCCAGCAATAAAACTCTTGTATACCCGGTACCGGCCACCGACCAGGTGACCATCGAACTGGCCGATAACCGCCTGATCGGTTCCATTGCTTACCTCACCGATATGCAGGGCAAACTGATCCGCCAGGTTACGATCAGCAGTATGCAACAGCCCGTATCCCTTACCGGATTACAGTCAGGCATGTACTGGATGAAACTCGCTGACGGAGTAACACATAAGCTGATCAAACAGTAATTTTTTATACCGATTTTCAGAAAAGGGTTGTCCAGACAGGCAGCCCTTTTTTTATGCCGGTGGAGATAGAAAAGAAGAGGTATGTACAAAAAAAAGCCTCAGTAAAACTGAGGCCTTCTGTGGGAGTTGACGGGTTCGAACCGCCGACCCTCTGCTTGTAAGGCAGATGCTCTGAACCAGCTGAGCTAAACTCCCGTAATTGGGAGTGCAAAGATAAGGTTGTGATTATTTTTGCCAAATTTTTTTTACTAAAATTCCTGCTTAATCATTGAATGATACCCTTTTCCAGCAAATTTCATGGAACTACTTAGGTAGGACCGCAGCGGCCCATTCCATTTTAACAGAAAGGCACAGGATCTGACCCATTTTTATCCCCTCCTGCCCTGAATATTTCAATACATTAGGTTTCATCGCTTTAAACAGCAAGCCGGCAAATGTCTGATCAGTCCGGAACGTTTATTTACTAAAAACTACAAAGTTCAGGACCACTCATTATTAAAATTCCCAATTGTTTCTATTTTTGCACCCATGCTGAATGTAAAGAGCGATATTGAAACGGATAGTCTGGAAGATGTGGATCTCCTCACCGCTACTGAAGACCCTTGTCACCTCGTGGTATGGAATGATGAGGTCAACACGTTTGAATGGGTGATCGAGACCCTGATGACGGTTTGTGGCCATAGCCATGAACAGGCCGAACAATGCTCGTATATTATCCATTTCCGGGGCAAATACGCCGTTAAGAATGGCACGTATGATGACCTCAAACCACTCTGTGACGCTATTACAGAAAGAGGGATCAACGCCACAATAGAAGTGGTGGCCGGATAATCCCCATGTCCCTTTTTATACTTGATAAAGACATTCATTTCCCCCCGGTGCACCTGGCGGAACCGGATGGGCTGCTTGCGATCGGCGGCGACCTCTCCCCCGCCCGGCTGCTGGAAGCCTACCGGCATGGCATCTTCCCCTGGTATGAGGGTGAGCATATTCTTTGGTGGTGCCCGGATCCCCGGTTTGTACTGTTCCCGGAAGAGTTAAAAATTGCCCGGAGTATGAGACCCCTGCTCAACAGACAGGCATTTGTATTCACTCAGAATACCGCTTTTACTGCAGTGATCCAGCATTGTAAAAACAGCCCTCGTCCCGGTCAGGATGGAACCTGGATCACTGGTGAAGTGGAGAAAGCATATATAGCATTACATCATCTCGGCTATGCACATAGCGCGGAGGTCTGGCAGGAAGGACAACTTGTGGGTGGTTTATATGGGATCCGTCTCGGTAAGGTTTTCTTCGGAGAAAGCATGTTCAGCAAAGTAAGCAACGCCTCCCGTTACGCCTTTATCTGCTATACAAGACAACTTCAGCAGGAAGGGGTATCGCTGATCGATTGCCAGGTACATACCAGCTACCTCGAAAGCATGGGTGCCCGTATGATCCCCGGAAAGGAATTTGACCAGCTGCTTCAGAATCTGGTGGACAAATAATGCGGCAACATAGCCTTCCAGGTATTCCAGTCGTGCGGCCACTCAGATCCCCAGATATCCAGTTCATAATTGATGCCCTTATCATAAAGGATCTTGGCAAAACGACCGCTGCTGGAAGGATCTTCATACGATCCGCTACCGGTAAGAATATGCAGGTGCTGACTGCGCCTGATCTGTTCCAGAATGCCATGATCTGTCAGGTTGGGCATAAAGTGCATGGGACTGTTGAAATACACGTCTTCATCAAAATGACCCTTACTGTACTCGGTAAGATCATACACCCCGCTCATCGCGATCACCCCATTGATCAGGTCCGGTCTTTTCAGAAATAAATTCATACTGTGGAGCGCCCCAAAGGAAGCCCCGCAGGTGATGATAGGAGTATCCGCACTGGTGTTATGCCGTATAAACGGCACCACCTCGTTGTATACATAATTGTTCCATTGCTGATGACGGAATGTTTTATGCCGCGGATCCACATGATTGTTCATCCAGCTTTCATTGTTGATACTGTCAATGGAAAAGACCTTTACTTTGCCGCTATTGACCGGACCGGCAATATGCTCCAGTAATTGAAACCGCTCGTATTCAAGATAGTCCGCCGCCGCTGTTGGGATCAGCAGTAATGCAAAACCATAATCGCCATAAGTGGCAATTGGCATCTCTTTATTTAAAGAAGGACTATACCAGGATGTAATTGATCTTTTCATACTTCCATTTTTATGACCGGTCAGAAAAAATTTCAGGCGAAGGTAAACGTTATTCGCACTGAAAAAGGCAACCATTATATCGATTTCCCATCATCCTGAAAAAGAAAACCGTATTTTTTCTTGGTAAATAAACAAAGTAATATTACTTTTATTTTACAGTATTTTTACTTATTTAAATAAATCGTATTTTTACTTATTTTTCATAAGTAATTGATATTTAGATATTCACGTCCTGTTAAAACACCAGCCATATTAAAATTCTTGCTATGTAAAAACCTATTCGGTACCAAAAAGGTAAGGCATTAAAGCTGGTTAGTTTATGAAAGAAGATCCCATACGTATCATTCTGGTGGATGACCATCCGCTTGTTCGTGAATCCTGGAAATTATTACTGGATAACAGTCCGCGTTTCCAGATAGTGGCCGACTTCGCGGGTGGATCCGAAGCGCTTGCACAATTACCTCTTCTGAAAGCAGATATCCTGCTCGTGGATATCAATATGTCGCCCATGGATGGTTTTGCTGTAACTAAACAAGCTATTACGTTGCTCCCGGATCTGAAGATCATCGGCCTCTCCGTACATAATCAGCCAAAATATGCCTCCCGTTTACTTCAATTGGGTGCCAAAGGCTTTTTGACCAAAACCTCCTCACTGGAAGAGATCAACAAGGGTATTGCAGCCGTTTACAACGGTAAGATCTATATCTGTGAGGAGATCAAACGGAATATGCCGCCCGCCGGATAATCCCATCTTGCCCCTTCTTTCTGCCCCGGTTTTCTCAGCAATTTGGTAAATTTGCGGCCTTACTCCGCGGATGCAAACAGGTTGCGTATGTAAAGGAGGAACATTAAGGCAAAAAGTATGGAACTCAGCAAAAATTTTGACCATCAGTCAGCAGAAGATAAATGGTACCGGCACTGGCTGGATAAGAATTATTTTCACAGCGAACCTGACCATCGGGAACCTTATACGATCGTAATCCCACCGCCCAATGTGACCGGAGTGTTGCACATGGGACATTGCCTCAATAACACGATCCAGGATATTCTGATCCGCAGAGCCCGGATGCAGGGGAAAAATGCATGCTGGGTACCCGGCACAGACCATGCATCTATCGCTACAGAAGCCAAAGTAGTACAAATGCTCCGCGAAAGGGGCATCGCCAAATC
>CALRQQ020000423.1:0-3737 GCA_943370345.1 Chitinophaga pinensis | reverse complement strand
TTACCATGGTGTACCGGAGTCCTTCTGGCATTAAGGTCACCGGGCTCGCAGATGATGTTACGATCGGCCGGGATGGCCGTTACTTTATCCATCCTGAAGATCTTGGCTCCGTTAATATTCTGTTGAAAGAATTACTGCGGATGCCGGGACGGTTCCTTAACCTCCTGTTCAGGTACCGCTGTGCCGATGGCCATTATATCTGGGTCGAAGGCAGTGCCACCAACCTGCTGGAGGAGGATAATATCAGGGGGCTGGTGTTCAACCTGCGGGATGTTACGGAGCGGATCAAAAATGAAGAAAAGATCAGGGCCAGTGAAGAACGTTACCGGGAAACACTGGATAATATGATCGAAGGAGTACAGATCATCGGATTTGACCGGAAATACAAATATGTGAATACCGCTGTAGCCGCACAGGCACATACTACAAAAGACGATTTGATCGGATCGACCATGGAGAAATGTTTCCCCGGTATAGAACGTACAGAAGTATACAAGTTGATCGGCCGATGCCTGGAGGAACGAATCCCCTTCCGCAAGGAAAACCATTTTGTACTTCCCGATGGGGACGAACTCTGGGTGCAGCTGAGTATTCAGCCGGTACCCGAAGGGGTCTTTATCCTGAGTGTGGATATAACCGACAGGATCAAAGCGGCTACTGCATTAAAAGAAGAACAGCAGAAACTGGAATCCATTGCGGTCTCCTCGCCGGGTATGATCTACTCTTTCCAGCTGAAGCCCGATGGCAGTATGAGTTTTCCTTATGCGAGCAATGCCATGGAAGAAATATTCGGCTACGGACATGAGTTTATCAATAAGGATATCAGCGGTCTGCTAAATAATACGATCCAGGAAGACCGGGAATTGTTTGTGGAGCGTATGATGCAGTCTGCGAAGGACCTGAGTCCCTGGAACCTTGAATTCCGTTTTATGCATCCGTTAAAAGGACTCATATGGATAGAAGGAAATTCTATTCCGACCCGAGATGCGGATGGAACGATCACCTGGCATGGGGTGGTCATGGATGTAACGGAACGGAAAAACGCAGAGAGCCTGATCCGTGAAAATGAAGAAAGGTACCGGACCCTGGTGGAACAGGCTTTTGATGGAATATTATTTTATGATGCCAAAGGGCAGATACTGGATTGCAATAACAGCGGCGCCATTACGATCGGCTATAGCCGGGAGGAATTGATCGGGATGAATGTGAAAGATCTGTTCTTTGAACAGGACCTGCAGTCACGTCCGCTGGATATACCACAGGTTGGAACAGGGGCCCAGGTATTTGATTTCCGGACCATGCGCCGCAAGGATGGAACTTCGGTCGAAATTGAATTGGTGACCCGGATCCTGCCGGATGGTCGTTACCTGGCCGTTGGCCGCGATATTACTGAGCAGAACAAAGCCTTATCACAGCAAAGCCTGTTATCTTCCATTGTCAATTCCTCGGACGATGCCATCCTGAGTACGGATATGGACTGGACGATCACTTCCTGGAATAAAGGAGCGGAGCAGGTATACGGTTTTACAGCTGAAGAAATGATCGGACATAATCATAAAGAGTTGATCCCTGCGGAAATCCTCGAAGATGAGATGTTCATCCTTAAGCAGATCCATCAGGGCGAATTTCTGCATCACTATGAAACAAAACGAATACGGAAAGACGGATCAATAATACAGGTGTCGATCACCACTTCCCCATTACGTAATAAGAATGGCGAACTTACCGGTGTTTCCAAAGTGGTGAGGGATATTACCCAGCAGAAAATGAATGAAGAACAGATCCGCCTTTCCAACGAACGGTATGAAGCCGTAGCCAAAGCAACCAGTGACGCTATCTGGGATTTCGATTATCGGACCAATAAAACATTTATTGCGGGAACCGGCTATCGTGATCTTTTTGGGTATCCGTTGGTGAACGTATTCTCTAAACACGGCTTCTGGGAAGAACATATTCATCCCGATGACAAGGAGATGGTAATGGCGGCAATGGAAAAAGCCAAAAGCGATAAGTCGGTCAGTCAATCCAGCCTGGAGTACCGTTTCCGCAGAGCAGATGGCAGCTGGGCTTACCTCAGTGACCGGTTTTTTGTCCTGCGGGATAAAGAAGGAAAACCGTTGCGTTTACTCGGTGCCAAGCAGGATATTACCAAGCGGAAAGAAGCCGAACAGGAGCTGATCCATATCGCAGCCGAAAAGCAACTCCTCTTCAATCGTCTCTCTGTGATCCTGAACACCCTGCCGGCCAGTGTGGCCCTGCTGGACCCTCAGGGGGTGATGGTGGAAGTGAATGATGCGTGGAAAAATTTTGCCGATGTAAACGGTTTTTCAGAAGCGAATTACGGGATAGGAACCAGTTATTTTACCACATCCACCCTGTCATTCGGCGACAATGAACAGAACGGTAAAGAAATATCCTCTGGTGTACAGGAAGTATTAAATGGTACACGCAAACAATTTGAATATGAGTATTCCTGGCACCTGCCCAAACTGAAGCGCTGGTTCCGGATCGTGGTGACTCCTCTGAAAGGGATCGAGTTCGACGGGGCGGTAGTGATGCATATGGATATTTCGGAGATCCGCCGGCTGGAACAGGAGCGGATCGAAAGCCGGATCGAGGAACAGAAGAAAGTCACTGAAGCGATGCTGAAAGGGCAGGAGAAAGAGCGTAACGCGATCGGCATTGAACTCCATGATAACGTGAACCAGATCCTGGTAGGCACCAAAGTACTGCTGTCTGTGGTGCGTGATTTCCCGGAGAAAACAGCTGAACTGATCCCTTCCTGTATCGATAATATCAGCCTGGCTGTTCAGGAGAACCGGAAGATCGCCCACGAACTGGTGACCCCGAACCTGTCGGACGAAAATCTCCTGCAACAGATCACCCGTCTTTCCCAGACCATGCTCAAAAATGCAGGGATCAATACTTATATCAATCATGAAAGCCTGAATGAATCACTGCTGCCTGATGAAATGAAGCTGGCCCTTTACCGGGTGGCACAGGAACAATGTACCAATATCATTAAGTATGCAGAAGCAGAACAGGTGATCATTTCCCTGGCTACCAAACGCGATAATTTCTTCATGCGGATCGCTGATGACGGACACGGAACCGATCCAAAGAAAGTGACCCATGGTATCGGCCTGAAGAATATTTCCAGCCGGCTGGGTGTGTTTGGTGGTACGATCAGTATCGATACGGCTCCCGGACAGGGCTTTGCCCTCGAGATCGAGATCCCACTCAAACAGGTGAAAACAACCAATCCGAAGGACTGACCCTCCGCGTATACGTTAATTTAATTAGTCGCCTGGCTTGTTTGGCTAAGTAATTCATTTAACTTTACCGGCTAAACCGGCTCGCCGTGAAAAGAACTGTATGTACCCCAAGGTTTGTTAAGCAAATATGGGTACTTGTATTGACCGCCTTTCAATTTTCCGCTGCCGGTCAGCTTTGTACCGGCAGTCTGGGCGACCCGGTAGTTCATATTGATTTTGGATCCCCTGCCAACCCCTCTACCGGATTTTCAGCACCCGGCTATACTTTTTCCAATGGCTCTTGTCCCAATGACGGATTTTATACCATTACCGGTTATAGTTCCGGATGCTTTGGAAACTCCTGGCATACTGTAGCCGCCGATCATACAGGCGGGGGGTACTATATGCTGGTCAATGCCTCTTATCAGCCCGGCGACTTTTTTGTCAAAACCGTCAGCAATCTCTGTCCTAATACCACCTACG
>CALRQQ020000422.1:0-3737 GCA_943370345.1 Chitinophaga pinensis | reverse complement strand
GGTTATTTTTTTGACAAAGAGGAGAGCGGTATGCCAGACCAACCAGCTATTGAATTTACTATCTTATTCAACCGTGAACGGGATCCCCGTAAATACCGGGCAAAAGTGAAAGTAGTGTTCCGGACAGCCAATGTGATCAGGTACAGTATTCGTGCCGGGATGAAGGAAATTGAAATGGAAAAATACCTGTACCGTAAATCCAATCAATGGAAAGTGGAGCAGATGAATTTTATCCGTCAGGGACATACCCGTGTGTATGATAAAATGATCACTGATATCCAGTCGGCCATTGATGAAGAAATGAAAAAGTACTGAATCTTCGTTGGCTATGAAATTTTCCTGAACTGATCACCCAGTTCGGACAGGTGATCCAACCGGATATTCCGGATCAGCACCTGTACCATATCTTCTTCCCGGAATGGTTTGACGATAAAATCATTCATACCGGCATCGAGGCAACGGTGACTTTCCTCATTCAGTGCGCTGGCAGTAAGGGCCACGATAGGTATGGAGCGTCCCAGTTCCTTTCTTATTTTCATTGAGGCCTCAAATCCGTCCATCACCGGCATCTGAAGGTCCATCAATATCAGGTCATAGTTTTCCTGATCAAGTTTCCGGATCGCATCGGCTCCGTTCACGGCTTCACTTACTATGATGCCATGATTTTCCAATACGGTAGAGGCTACAAGCCGGTTCATTTCATTATCATCTACCACCAGTATATGCAGGTTCTTAAGAATGCTGGTATCTGTGGCTGTTTTGGCCGGCAGCTGGATCACAGGGACCAGGTTTTTGGGCAGTCGCAGGTTAATCCGTACATGTGTTCCAATCTCTTTCTGACTATTGACCGTGATCGTACCTCCCATAAGCTCCACAAGACTCTTGGTGATGAACATACCCAAGCCTGTGCCTCCGTAGTTCCGGGTGGTGGATTTGTCTTCCTGGGAGAATTTAGTGAATATGCGGTCAATATATTCCTGTTCAATACCAATACCGGTATCAATGATGGAAAGGGCAATGGATTGTTGTTTGGCTTCGTCTTCCTCCACTTTGCAGGAGATCCGGATCAACCCTTTAGGTGTAAACTTAACAGCATTGGTCAGGAGGTTGAGCAGGATCTGTTTCAACCGGTGCGGGTCACCGATATGATTATCGAAAAGGGCAGGGTCTATTTCAGTGATGATCCGGATATTCTTTTCTTCAGCTTTCTGGCGGAGGAGATCAACCATTAGCTGGATCAGTTCGCGCAGGGAGAAGGAGGTCTGGTCAAGACCAAGTTTTCCTGCCTCGATCTTTGATGTATCAAGGATATCATTGATCAGTACCAGCAGGTGTTCGGACGCGGAATGAATGGTGCGTACAAAACCATGTTCTTTAGGACGGAGATCAGATTTCAATAATTGATAACTGAGTCCGATGATGGAATTCAGCGGAGTACGGATCTCGTGACTCATATTGGCCAGAAAACTCTGTGTATGCTTTTCCGCAGATTCTGCTCTTTTAAGGGCACTGATCAGATTGCGTTGATTTTGTACCGCATCGGTAATATCGGAGGCAATGCCGGATACACCAAGTATTTCCATATTATGGTCAAACAATGGGAATAGCTCAATAGAAAAAGTGCGGATCCCTTTTTTGCTGTTAAAATTCTGACGCAACCGGGCAGGATTTTGTGTTCTGATCACCTGCGCTTCCTTGTTTCGGTAGTGAAGGGTAACGCTTTTGCCAAAAAGTTCATCATCGGTCTTGCCCACAATTTCGATCTCGGACAGCATCAGCAATTCACAGAATTGTTTGTTGACATGGATATATCGGCCTTCAGTGGATTTGATAAAGATCGCCTGGGGGCTATTGTCCATGATGGACTGGAATAACTGATAGAGGTATTTTTTTTCTCTTTCCAGCTGATAGCTTTCGGTGATATCCTTGGTGACACAGTGAAAGCCCATGGGTTGCCCCTGGTTAAGCACGATCACTGCCGTTTGTTCCACCCATTTCATTTCTCCTTTCTTGCACGTAATCGGAAATTTTATCTGGGTTTCCAGTTCTCCTTTACGAAGAGCAGTACTGTAAAAATTGAGTAACTGTTCCTGCCATATCGGGTGTACAAGATCGATGTAGGATTTTTTCAGGAGTTCCTCCTGGTCAAATCCGGTGACACGGCAGGCCATTTCGTTGACAAAAGTGAATCTTCCTTCCATATTGGTCGTGAAGATGATGGCCCCTGACTCATCGATGATGTTCTTGTATTTTTCCTCATTGATGATCGCTTCTTCTTCGGCCGCTTTCCGGCGCTGAATATGGGAGTTGAGTCCTGTCAGCAGGAAATAGAATACGAGGAATGAGAGGACCGCGAAGCCAAGGGCAAAAAGGTATTGTTTCGTATACGTGTCTTCCACATTTCCGATCTGGGCGGCAAATAATTTCTGCTGTATGGTATTTACGGATCCAAGGCTGGCATTAATGGATTTATTGAGGGCCTCATTCTTTTTTGTGTAAGCTACTCCGGTGATACTGTCTGCAGGTGAAGACGCAATAAAGGCCGATTGCAGGTTCAGTTTTTCGTCAACTT
This sequence comes from Chitinophaga pinensis, assembly GCA_943370345.1. GTDB lineage: Bacteria > Bacteroidota > Bacteroidia > Chitinophagales > Chitinophagaceae > JJ008. The sequence goes on along the minus strand of CALRQQ020000422.1, from coordinate 1,165 downwards.
TTTTCCGGAGTATAGTCAGACTGCCTGACAGCGTCCCCTCCTGAATTTTGGAGAATGCAGGATCATTGAACAGCCGAACTAGGGAAATGGAATCAGTTTTGAATTCTGCGTACAGGCGTTGTGTGGCTTTATGGAAGCCAGAAGAGATATTATTGTCTGTTTTCAGTAATTCAAACCGTAGCTGATTGATATTCTTGGAAAAGCGGGTGGTGGTTTCCACCGCATCCACATTCTGGCGGTTATTTACATTGATACTCTTGAATTCCCAAAGAAAAAATGCGAATATGAAGAAAAGGAAAAAGAGTAAGAATATGACATGCTTATGGGTTCTCATCGGGTTGGGATTCGGATTTATGTACTACTAACGCTTAAAGGTTGTGATTTTGTTGCTTAGTTACCAATTAGTTGGGTAGGATTATAATCATTTTATTGGTTTTCACTTACACAGGTGTAGTGGTAATATTCTCTCATCGGAAAAGCCGTCTATGTATGTTCGGATTTTTTCTACGTATAAGTTACCTGTTTTGGACAGATGCCGGGCCGGCAATCCAGGATGCAATTTTGTTTGTGATTTTTTATCACACACGTATCGGGTTGTATATCCTGTGGCTGACCATGTTCGACAATCCCCGGTTTCCTATTTTAGGTATATGATATTTATCATAGGGAAAGACCTTTCTTATAGCTTAAATTAGGCGTACAGACCTAAATGTAAATTTGTAATCCGATGGAATACTTATAAACCGGTCCTGGTTTTATCAAACCCATTCCCTGTAGTTTTTCATACAGTCTGGGAAATTCGTCAATTTTTATACAGGGCATATTAAATTCAAGGACCTGGTATAGCCGGTTTTCCTGCTGATCTTATTCCTGTTAAAGTGGACTATTCGTGTTTCCCAGGTCATAGCAGGGTGAATCGTGAATTGATCTGATCTTACCAGTTGGCAATCTTCAACAAGGGGTGTACCAGGTGATGAAGGGTTGCGCGGAGGGTATGGCCATTAGAGGGTACATCTGCCGTTTGCAAACACCTGCAGGTGAAATGCAACTTGAGCAATTACCAAGCAGGTGACGTATTCTTATCATAATACAGAAAGAGGGTTGTTTAAAAACAACCCTCTTTCATTAATTTATTCCGGTAATCACCAGGATCTCGATACATCCT
>CALRQQ020000421.1:0-3741 GCA_943370345.1 Chitinophaga pinensis | reverse complement strand
CTCTCGATTGATAATATTGCCAAATCCTATGGTTCGGTGAAAGCCCTCAAGGGGGTCAGTTTTGATGTTCCGGAAGGAAGTGTTTTTGGTATCCTCGGACCGAATGGCAGTGGCAAGACCACTTTATTAGGCATTGTCATGGATGTATTAAAAGCCAGTTCCGGCGATTTCCGCTGGTTTGGCCAGCCCGGATCACCCGAACAGCGGCGTAAGATCGGCTCCTTGCTGGAAACACCCAATTTTTATACTTATCTCTCCGCGACAGACAATCTGAAAATCACACAGTCGATCAGTGGTCGTGGAACCGATGCGGAAATAGATGATGTGTTGAAAAAAGTAAACCTTTACGAACGGCGGCGATACCGGTTCAGTTCTTATAGCCTGGGGATGAAACAGCGGCTGGCCATTGCGGCTGCCTTGCTGGGTAACCCCAAAGTACTGGTACTCGATGAACCTACGAACGGACTTGATCCGGTAGGCATAGCCGAGATCCGTGAACTGATCCTGGAATTAAGGGATAAAGGACACACAATAATCATGGCCAGTCATCTGCTGGATGAAGTGGAAAAAGTCTGTAATCATGTGGCGATCCTGAAAACCGGTACGCTTATCACCACCGGACATGTAGAAGAAGTACTGATGGATGAGGATATTGTGGAAATGAGTGCCGCGGATCTTACCGCCCTTGCTGCCGCGTTGAGTAGTCATGGTCACCAGGTGAATGTGGATCAAAAAACAAATATGGTTCAGGTCATTCTCCCTAAAGGCACGGCCAGTCTGGAGCAGTTTAATCAGCAATGTTTTGAAAAAGGCGTGGTATTGAATCACCTGTTGCTAAAGAAAAAAAGACTGGAAGCCCGTTTCTTTGAATTAACCAATAACTAAGCTGAAACTTATCAATATGATGAATCTGATCAAAACCGAGTGGCTCAAAATAAAAGGATATAATTCTTTCTGGTGGATCATGGGGCTGACCGCTCTCTCCTATCCCGGGATCAACTATATGTTCTATTATGTATATAAAGACATGACTGAACAGAAAAATACAGCCGGGGAACTGATCAAGATGGCCATCGGAAATCCATTTACTTTTCCGGAAGCCTGGCACTCCGTTGCTTTTTTCTCTTCTGTATTCGTATTTATTCCAGCAGTCGTGGTGATCATGTTCATCAGTAATGAATATACGTTCCGTACACACCGACAGAATATCATCGATGGCTGGGGACGCGGACAGTTCATCACCAGTAAGCTGATCGATGTATTGATCGTTACCTTACTGATCACTTTTCTTTATGTGGCTGCCAGCCTGGTGAGTGGATTTGTGACCCAAAAAGACGGCAATGGGGATATCTGGGGACAGTCCTGGTATGCCGGCCTTTTTGCCCTGCAGACGTTTGCCCAGTTATCCATCGCTTTCCTGATCGGTTTCCTGGTAAGAAAAGCCTTTATTGCCCTTGGTATCTTTATTTTTTACTTCCTGATTTTAGAGAACATACTGGTCAGTTATTTTCATTTCAAGGTCAATGATATCGGACGATTCTTGCCCATTGAAATTTCTGACCGTATGATCCCCCCACCTGCCTTTTTCGGCAAATTAAGATCACCGGAAATTTATCAGCAGTCACTTGACCGCATACCAATGCATGTAGGCATGACGGTCGTACTGACCACGATCATCTGGCTGATCTGTTACCGGGTCAACAGCAAACGCGATCTGAAGTAAAGATCACCAACGTTCCGCTTCTTCCCACTGTTCTAATGTCATGCGGTTGGGCGGCGGCTGATGTGTATTTTGTGATTGTGCTATCTGGGGCTTTGGCGTTACCTGCCTTGCACCCGAATGATTATTTGATCTTTTCACCGGCTGTTGCTTTTGTGCGGGCCGGCTGTAGTTATCCCTGTTACTTCCCTGACCATTCCCCTGGCTGTTACCCCGGTGATTATTATTTCCACGGTTACCTCCTTGCTGGCGCCGGTCTTCTCCCCCTTGTTGTCTTCTGAAATTTTCACGCGGCTGCCTTTCTTCCGGTGCAGGTGCGGTCATATGCGCATTCGCAGTGAACGGGTGTTCCGCAACCACCGGGATCTGTTTGCCGATCAGTTTCTGAATATCACGCAATTCCTCTTTTTCATCTGCACTGCAGAAGGAGATGGCAATACCCTCATTACCGGCCCGGCCCGTACGACCGATCCGGTGTACATAGGTTTCGGGAACATCCGGCAGATCAAAGTTGATCACATGGGTCAGTTCATCAATATCAATACCACGGGCGGCGATATCTGTAGCCACCAGTACCCGAAGCGTTCCGTTCTTGAAATCAGCCAGTGCATTCTGACGGGCATTCTGTGATTTATTTCCATGGATGGCTGCTGCACGGATCTGAAATTTTTGCAGGATACGCACAACCTTATCCGCGCCGTGTTTGGTACGGGTAAACACGAGGGTTGTTTTGATCTCCGGATTTGCCAGTAAATGCAGCAGTAATTCAGGCTTCTCTTTTTTGGCCACAAAATATAATTGCTGCGCGATTTTATCGACTGTTGAAGACGGAGGCGTTACTTCCACTTTTGCCGGATGTTTCAATAATACATCCGCCAGTTTCTGGATCTCTGGTGGCATGGTGGCAGAGAAGAAAAGGGTTTGTCTTTTTGCCGGCAGTTTGGCGATCACTTTCTTCACATCATGAATAAAGCCCATATCCAGCATACGGTCTGCTTCATCCAGTACAAAGATCTGGAGTTTGTCCAGCTGGATAAACCCTTGCTGCATCAGGTCGAGCAAACGGCCTGGTGTTGCGACGAGAATATCGACGCCACGACGGAGTTCATTCACCTGGCTGTGCTGGGAAACGCCACCGAATATTACTGTGTGACGGATACCGGCATAACGACCATACGCCGCAAAGCTTTCATCGATCTGGATGGCCAGTTCGCGGGTGGGAGTTAATACGAGTACTTTGATGCCGGGGCCCAGTGGTTTCTGTGCCTGCATCAGTTCAAGAATCGGGATCGCGAAAGCGGCCGTCTTACCGGTTCCGGTCTGTGCGCAACCAAGCAGATCTTTCCCTTCTAAAATAAAGGGGATGGCCTGTTGCTGAATGGGGGTGGGTGTAGTGTACCCTTCGTGAGCCAGTGCCTTCAGGACTGGTTCAGTCAATGCTAATTTGGTAAAAGCCATGATGGTTTTTAACGATTTAATTATGTAGCTGGAAAAGACGTTGTAGGTTCTGAAACAGCGGGATTTAAAATAATTCCCCTTTCTTTTTGAAGGAGAATGTCCACCGGCTTACAACCTGCCGGTACTAAAAAAATAGTAGTACGTTGTGGAGTAGAGAGCAAAGATAATCAAATAATCCGGATTCCGGATAAATGATTCGTTAATAACGCTTAATCACTTACTGCTCACTGTAGTTAGATGATCCTGTTCTTCACTGCATATTGAATGATCCAGGGTTTAAGGAACTTTTCCAGTTCTTCCAAAGGCAACGGTGGCAGGCGTTGCAATTGTTTGTAATGCGGCCAGCCGGTATCTTCCACCCAGAAGAGTTCGTAATAGCGGGCGGGTACCAAAACAGTGCAGGTAGCCATTTGTATAAGTTCTGTTTTCTCCTGTTCAGTAAAGTCTTTGGGTGGCAATCCGGATTCGAGGATACCAATATATAATAAGCTATCATTAAAACAGGGAGGGGTTCCCTGTTTAGCGCCGATAATGCGTTCGAGTTTTTGCCAGTGTTCCTTGAG
>CALRQQ020000420.1:0-3754 GCA_943370345.1 Chitinophaga pinensis | reverse complement strand
GAATGAGATCACGAGTCTCCTCGGACCCTATGCGAACGGGGATTCTATCCGTTACTCCGATCCGGAAGGTCCCGGTCAGACAGGCGCTACGCTGCAACTGCTGAAAGTAGGCAAGCCTATTGGTCAGTTCTTCTCCCTGCGTTATGCAGGAAAAGATCAGAATGGCGTTTCTACTTTCTTTAAGAGAGATGGTACAACCACCACCAGCCCGGCCATTGGAACCGACTACTTTTACGTAGGTGATGCACAACCGAAATTCCTGATGGGATGGAGCAACAGTGTCCGGTATGGCAACTGGGACCTGAATATCTTCCTCCGTGGTGTATTCGGCAATAAGATCTTCAATGCCACCCGTGCTGATCTGTCGTATACACTGGGAGGAGCGCAGAATAATATCCTGAACAGTGCCAAAGATGATAAGATCAGTGATAACCGGAACTCTTATTATTCCACCCGGTATATCGAGAGTGGCAGTTATGTTCGCCTGGATAATGCCACGCTGTCTTACAGCTTCGGCAGTCCCGTAAAAGGCATAACTAATCTGCGTGTATACGCAACCGGCAATAACCTATTTACGATTACCAACTATTCAGGAATTGATCCTGAGATCAACCAGGGCGGTGCTTCTCCGGGTATTGATTACAACAATTTCTACCCGAAAACCCGTACGGTCATGTTTGGTATAAACCTCACTTTTTAAGCTTTAAAAAAACGAATTATGAAAAAGATTATGAACCGTTTGGCTCTCCTGGCGCTGCTGGCGGGTGGATTATCTTCCTGTCATAAAGTCGGGGTGGATGTAGTGTCGGAACTGACCCCCGAAACCTTTCCCAAAACAGAAGCCCAGTATAACTCCGTCATGGGGCCTGTATACACCACACTTCGTGGCGCGTATACCACCGATATCTTCTTCCTGAACAGTCAGTCCACGGATGAGTCAGCCCTGCTGACTTACGGAGCTGATTGGGTGGATGGAAACCGTTACAAGGACCTTCACCTGCATACCTGGACCAAGGACCATCCGAATGTTGGTGGTATGTGGGGTTTCTGGAGTAACCTGATCGGTACGGCCAATCAGACCCTTTACATCTTAAACGGATCAGATGACGGGCCGGTAAAGAATACCAGTATTGCTGAGATGAAGGCATTACGCGCTTTCTTCTACTACAATATGATGGACCTCTGGGGTGGTGTTCCCCTCGATACCGTATACGGCAGCAAGGAACTGAAAGCCCGAGCCACCCGTACCGAAGTATTCAACTTTGTGGAAGCCGAACTGAAAAATGCGATTCCTTTTCTTAAAACCGCATCCGGTGCAGTTACCTATGGTAAGCCCACCCGGTACATGGCCTATGCCTTGCTGGCAAAATTGTACCTGAATGCACAGGTATTCACCGGCACCGCCAAATACAATGAATGTATTGCGGCCTGCGACTCGGTGATGAATGCAGGTGGCGGTACACAATATGCACTCGAAAGCCGCTCTACGTATTTCAATCAGTTTGCACCTACCAACGGACCGGCTTTCAAAGAGTTCATCTTTGCCATTCCCTTTGATCCGTCCACATCAAACGGATATATGTTCTATTCCCGTTACGACCTGAACCGCAACCTCGGTATCAAATACCGTTATTCCGGTTCTACCCCGGGTACAAACGTTGATCCGGTGATCAACCTGACCACCGGAAACGGATTGGTGCATAACAAGCCCAGCGGACCCCGTTGTACCACCAATGAGTTCTATGCGTATTTCAATGACCCGAATGATATCCGCAACCAGCAATGGTTGACCGGTCTGCAATACTGGGCCAATGGTAACCCCATTATGGTTCGTACCACGAACCTGGGATACGACCAGTTCTATAGTGGCGGTAGTCCGGGTACAGCCCTGACCTACCACTTGAATATCAGTCCGCTTCAGACCCGTCTGGGTGCAGGCTCCTATGATGTGGGTCGTGATGAGATAGCCTGGAATACCGGCTACCGCAATGTAAAATTCCTGGCCGATCCTAATTCAATCACCCGTAACCAGAACAATGACGTGCCGGTATTCCGTCTTTCCGATATCATCCTGATGAAGGCGGAAGCGATCCAGCGCGGTGGTACAGCTACCAATGGGCATACCGCTTTGTCACTGGTGAATACACTCCGTGCCGTGCGTACAACATCTGCACCGCTTACTGCCATTACCTTGAATGATATCTATGTTGAACGTACCCGTGAATTATCCTGGGAAGGTGTACGCAGAAATGATATGATCCGTTTCGGCCGTTACGAAGACAGCTGGGGGCTGGGTAAGACCAATACCGACACTTACCGTCGTGTATTCCCGATCCCTACATCCGCTATCGCTACGAACCCGAATCTGGTACAAAATACCGGCTATTAAGGTTAAGCAGTACCTCAGTAGCAGGCAATCGGTAACCCGGAGCCGTATGGCTCCGGGTTTTTTTAATGAACATTTCATCATGATCAAGAACTTTTACCGGCTGGTGATCTTCATCGGTACCCACCTGTCTGTTGTGACAGGCCATTCCCAGGTGCTGATCAACGATCCGGCCTATACCCGCGGGGATACTACGCCGGTACGTAAAGATTCCGTGTTGAACTTTATTGTCATGGGCGACTGGGGCCGTAACGGGGCCGACCACCAGAAACAAGTGGCCCGGCAAATGGATATCACAGCCACTGCGTACAATACACAATTCATCATTTCCACGGGTGACAATTTTTATCCCAGTGGTGTGATCAGTGAATGGGATCCTCTCTGGCGCTATTCTTTTGAAGATATTTATACGGGGTTCCATCTGCAATGGGATTGGTATCCGGTCCTTGGTAATCATGACTACAAAAGCAATCCTGACGCCCAGGTGAAATACAGCAGGATCAGCCGGCGCTGGCAGATGCCTGCCCGCTACTACTCAAAAAAATTCTTTATTAATGGCGATACCACACAGGTTGTACTGATCGCCTTTATCGATACCAATCCGCTGATCCCCTTGTTTTATAAAAACAGGGAATATGGACCAAACGTGCGCAGCCAGGATAGTACCAGACAAAAAAAGTGGCTGGAGAAAGTATTGGGCGATCCATCACCCGCTATTAAATGGAAGATCGTGGTCGGTCACCATCCGATGTATACCGGTGGCGGTCGTACCGAAACCTATGATACTAAAGCGATCCGTCAATGGTTGAGTCCGGTCTTTGAAAAATATGGCGTGGATATTTACCTCAGCGGCCATGAACATAGTCTGCAGTATATGGGACCGGTAAAGAATACCCATCATTTTATTTCCGGTGCCGCTTCAGAGAAAACGCCGGCACGGCTCCTGGACATCAGTAAGTTCGCCGCTTCCGAATACGGCTTCATGTTGTTTTCCATTCGGGGTGATAAACTATCCATGCAAACCATCGACAATACCGGTAAAACCATATATCAAACCACACTGACACATTAACCCACGCATGCAGACCGCTGAATTAAATAAACAAGCAGGTCAGATAACCGGTCGCCTCCACTCCCTGGATGCCCTGCGCGGTTTTGATATGTGGTGGATCGTATGTGGCGAAGGGATCTTTCACGGACTGGCAGGAGCAATTAAAGATAAATACGGACTGGTACAAAGTACCATTGACTGGCAGATACGCGGCGATGCCCCGATGAACCTGCTGGAAAGAAGCCTGGTGGGAATAAGCAATCAGCTGCATCATACCGTTTGGAACGGCTTTACTTTTTATGATCTTATTTTCCCTT
>CALRQQ020000419.1:0-3756 GCA_943370345.1 Chitinophaga pinensis | reverse complement strand
TACGCTCAGCAATGCTACCAAAAAGTTACTGGCCTCCCTGGATGAACCGGTACAGGTGGATGTTTTCCTGAAAGGAGAGTTCCCCGCAGGATTCAAAAAACTGGCTGGCAGTACCGAAGATTTTTTACAACTGCTCAAGGATCATAATGGTTCCAAAATACTTTACCAGTTTATTGCCCCTACTGATGAAATGCCCAATGGCAAACCCTGGGGTGATACGCTCGTGAGAATGGGAGCGGTGCCGATCAACCTGTCTGTGGTGAAAAAAGCAGGCGAGAGCAGCAATATCATTTTCCCCGTAGCCGTACTCCGCTACAAGGGAAAGGAAATGCTGGTGAACCTGTATCCCGGCGCCAATAACAATATATCCCAGAATGAAATAAACAGTGCGGAGGCTTTACTGGAATACCAGTTTGCCAAATCTCTGGATAAACTGACAGCTGGGAAAAAACCGGCTATCGCTTATGCAACCGGAAACGGTGAGCCGGTGGACTATAGGGTAATGGACATTGAACAATCACTCACCCGTGATTTCCGGTTTGGCCCCGTGGATATCACCACAAGACCTGTTCCTTCAGAAGCCGACGTGCTGATGATCGTAAAACCTACCAAAGGGTTTTCAGAAGAAGTGAAACTGAAACTGGATCAGTATGTCATGCGTGGCGGAAAATTATTATTGTTCATTGATAACCTGATCGCCGAGCAGGACAGTCTCCAGGGTAAAGCCAAAGGGGAGACCATTGCGTATGACCGTGACCTGAATCTCACCGATCAATTATTCCGTTACGGCGTACGGATTAATACTGATCTGCTGATGGACCTGCAATGCGACCTGATCCCGATCGTGGTGGGGGGTACGATGGAAAATCCCCAGATGGAATTCCTGCACTGGAATTATTTTCCTTTTCTTATTGCCCCCGACAGTAAAGTGAGTAAGAACATCGGGTATGTAGCGGGGCGTTTTGTGAACTCGATCGATACAATAGAAGTTGCCGGTATTAAGAAAACACCCTTACTGGTCAGTTCCCCCAACTCCCGGATCATCAGCACGCCGGCATTGATCAGTCTGAATGAAAACAAGAATGTGCCGCAGGATGTGAAATTCAACCGCAATGCGATCCCCGCAGGGGTATTGCTTGAAGGAAAATTCACTTCCCTGTTCCGGAATAAGCTGAGCAAAAACGTGCTCGATAGCCTGGCTGCAGCCAATCAGCCCTTTCAGTCTTCTTCCACAGAAAGCAAGATGATCGTGGTGGCCGATGGGGATATGGTATTGAATGATGTGCTGCCGGATGCGGGACCGATCCCCATGGGCTGGAATAAATACACCTACACGGAGTACCTCAAGGAAAGTCAGTATGCTAAAGCGTTCCTGCCGGTGGCCAATCGCGATTTCCTGCTCAATTGCGTGGAGTACCTGGTCAATAATCCGGAGATCAGTCAGACACGAAACAAAGACATCGTATTACGGTTGCTGGATGGCACAAAGGTCAACGAACAAAAAAGTACCTGGCAATTTGTGAACATTGCCCTGCCCATTCTGTTGATCATACTTTTCGGGTGGCTTTATCAGCAGATCAGGAAACGGAAATATGCTGCCTGAATCGTTTTTATCTTTTAAGTTATACAAATGACAGTTGATCAGATCACCTATCTTGTTTTTGGTATTGTGCTGGTAACGGCCCTGGTGTTTGACCTTGGATTGTTAAGCAAGAAAGGACAGACCGTGACAATAAAACAAGCCTTGTACCAGACCTTCTTTTGGGTAGGACTGGCCCTGGCATTTTTTGTGTTTGTCTGGTTCGAAAAAGGACAGGGGCTGGCCCTCGAATACCTCAGTGCCTACCTCATGGAATGGAGCCTGAGTATTGACAATATATTTGTCTTCATCCTGATCTTCTCCGCATTTTCTGTGAAGGAAAAAAACTATGGCCGTGTATTGCTCATCGGGATCCTCATGGCCATCGTGTTCCGTATTATTTTTATTACGATCGGGGTGGCGTTGCTGAAATTTGAATGGGTGCTTTATGTATTCGGTGTGTTCCTGCTATATACCGGCTATAAAATGTTTACGGCCGGGGAAGATGAGGAGTTCAAACCCCAGGAAAGCAAGGTCTATCTCTTCATTAAAAAATTTCTGCCGCTCACTCCCCATGACGGCAACGGAAAGTTTGTAATCAGGGAAAACGGCAAGCCGGTTTATACCACCCTGTTTGTGGTGGTGATCATGCTGGCCGCTATCGACCTGGTCTTTGCACTGGATTCCATACCCGCGGTCATGGGTATCTCCCGCGATAAACTGGTGATCTATACCTCGAATATATTTGCAGTACTGGGTCTCCGCTCCCTGTTTTTTCTCCTGCGGGGGGCCGTTACCAAATTTGATTACCTGCAACAGGGGATTGCCATTGTATTAGTGTTTATCGGGGCAAAAATGCTGGGGGAGCACTGGATCAATGAATGGCTGGACAAGCCCACACAGGTGATGATCTCCCTCGGTGTGATCGTGGTTTGTATCAGCGGGTCAATTTTTTATTCCATTTTCATCAACCGGAAGGGGGTACCCCCTGACGTGAAGGATGAAAGTGTTTCCTGATCTCTTAATAAACGTGCAATATACCATCAGCAATATTACCGGTATCATCAACGCGGACACCCGCCTGGTGCAGGATTTGATTATATCCCAGCTATTGCTTGATTCCCGCAAACTGATCGATCCGCCCCATTCGATTTTTTTTGCATTGGGAGGTCCACGTCGCGATGGGCATTCATTTATCCCGGTGCTTTACCGGAACGGGGTGCGCAGTTTTGTGATCAGTCAACCACTCGATTATACATCATTCCCCGAAGCGAATTTTCTTCGGGTCAATGATACACTGGAAGCCCTTCAATTGCTGGCCGCAACCCATCGCAGCCGGTTCAGGATCCCGGTGATCGGTATTACCGGAAGTAATGGCAAGACCATTGTCAAGGAATGGCTGTATCAGATATTACATACCGACTATTCCATTGTACGAAGTCCGCGCAGTTATAATTCGCAGATCGGGGTGCCGCTCAGCATCTGGCAGATGCAGGAAAAACATACCCTGGCCATATTTGAAGCCGGTATTTCCAAACCTGGGGAAATGGACCGCCTGGAGAAAATGATCCGGCCGACCCTGGGGGTGTTTACCAATATCGGGGATGCACACAGTGAGGGATTTAGTTCGCTGGAAGAAAAGGAAAAAGAGAAAAGGATCCTCTTTCGTCAGGCTACACTTGTACCCGCCTTGCAGGTTGAGGAAGTGATACGTACTCCCCTCTCCAGCCGGATTAAAGCGACCGACCCGAACAATCCAGGAGAAACGATCAGCATCGAAATTCCTTTTATTGATGAAGCCTCAGTAGCCAATGCGGTCACCTGCTGGTCGGTAATGTTATTCCTGGGTTATACGAATGAACGCATTGAGGAGCGGATGAAAGGCCTCAGTCCGGTGGATATGCGCCTGGAACTGAAGAAAGGGATCAATCATTGTATGGTGATAAATGACAGTTACAGTGCCGATCTGAGTTCGCTTGAAATTGCCCTCAATTTCCTGGTCAGGCAAAGTCCCGGGTTGAAACGTACCGTCATCCTGTCTGATTTTTTGCAGAGTGCGATACCCGATGAGCAGCTGTATGTCCAGGTTGGAGCAGCATTGCAGAAACATGAGGTCAGTCGTTTGATTGCCATCGGAGAACGGATCTCTGCGGCTTTCAGTCAGCATGTATTCTCCT
>CALRQQ020000418.1:0-3765 GCA_943370345.1 Chitinophaga pinensis | reverse complement strand
AACCAGCAGGGTCAGGGTGGAAACAGGAGTAACAATGGTGGCCGGCAGGAAGGCAGAGGCGGACAATTTAAGAAGCGATACTAGTTTACTGGTTTATTTGTTTACTGGTTTAGCGGTAAAAAGATATTTTTAGGCATCGGAAAAATCCGGTGCTTTTTTTATTGGCTGCATTGGCTGACATGATCACCAGTAAACGAATGAACCAATAAACGAATCAACCAGTAAACCAACTACCAACATGAATGCATTTGAAGTAATCGGTGGCAATAAATTAAAAGGAGAGATTGTTCCGCAGGGAGCCAAGAATGAGGCTTTGCAGATCTTATCGGCGGTACTGTTAACAGATGAGCCGGTGAGCATTTCCAATATCCCCGATATACTGGATGTGAACCTGCTGATAGAATTGCTGGAAGATATTGGCGCAAAAGTAACGCGTACCGACCGGCATAGCTGCACTTTTCAGGCCGATTCGATCGATCCGGATTATCTCGCATCGGATGAATTCAGGCGCAAGGGAGGTAAGCTGCGTGGCAGTGTGATGTTTGCGGGCCCCATGCTGGCGCGGTTCAAGCGGGCCTATATTCCCAAACCGGGGGGCGATAAAATTGGTCGCCGCAGATTGGATACCCATATCATCGGTTTTGAAAAACTGGGAGCGAAATATGAATATGAAGATGCGTTGGGTTGTTTCAAATTATCATCACCACAACTCAAGGGTTGTTTTATGTTGCTGGATGAACCTTCGGTAACCGGTACCGCTAATATTGTGATGGCCGCTGTGCTGGCAGAAGGCACCACTTCTATTTACAATGCCGCCTGCGAACCCTATATCCAGCAATTATGCAAAATGCTGAACCGGATGGGCGCAAAGATCAGTGGTGTGGGCAGTAACCTGCTGGTGATTGAAGGAGTAAGTTCTCTGGGAGGTACCACACACCGCATGTTGCCGGATATGATCGAGATCGGCAGTTTTATTGGCCTGGCGGCGATGACACAAAGTGAGATCACCATCAAAGATGCGGGTGTGGAACACCTGGGGGTGATACCGGAAAAATTCAGGCAGCTGGGTATCCAGTTCGATATCAAGGGAGATGATATTTATATTCCTGCACAGGATGTATATGAGATCCAGACTTTTCTCGATGGAGGTATCCTCACTATTTACGATCATCCCTGGCCCGGTTTTACACCCGACCTGTTAAGCATCATACTTGTGGTGGCCACACAGGCAAGGGGCAGTGTGCTGGTACACCAGAAAATGTTTGAGAGCCGTTTGTTCTTTACAGATAAACTGATCGATATGGGCGCACAGATCATTCTCTGCGATCCGCACCGCGCCACCGTGATCGGGCTGGGCAGAAAAAATAATTTACGGGGTATTACCATGAGCAGTCCGGATATCCGTGCCGGACAGGCATTGCTGATTGCTGCTTTAAGTGCAGAAGGCAGAAGTGTGATACAGAATATTGAACAGATCGATCGTGGCTACCAATATATAGATGAACGTTTGCGCAACCTGGGTGCAGCTATCAGGCGGATTCCTGCGTGATGATTGTTTACTCAAGCGGGTTTCCGGCAACGGATCTGTAAAAAATAAGCTACCACATCCGCGTTCTGTAGTTTGGGGATCTGTTTGATCAGCGCAGCCGATGGCCTGGGTTCTGCCATTTGTTCTATCACAAAACCGGTAGCGGTGATCATATTCACCCACTGGCTTACCGTACGGTTAAAATGGGGGATCCGGAATACTGGGAGTCCTTGTAATAATTCCGGCGGTGCAGCAGTAAAGATCCATTCATCTATAAAGCCATCCGGATCGGCAAAATAACCCCCTATTTCTACGGCATAGGTAGTACCCTTTGCATCCCGCAGGTTCTTACGATGCGGAGTGGTATAACAGGGATGTGAGATCGAGAACTGCAGAAAACCACCCGGCTTCAGTACACGATACGCTTCTGCCAATACTTTTTCTGTTTCCGGGATATCCATAAAACACATGAAGGCCGTGGCAAAATCAAATCGTTGATTTTTGAAAGGCAAAGCAACTGCGCTGGCTACCTGGTAATGGATCTGCAGCGGCTCGTTCTGCTCCCACTCCTGTGCTTTCTCTATAAATAATGCTGCAATATCAATGCCGGTAACACAGGCACCCTGTTTGGCCAGCAAACGGGTATTATGCCCTTCGCCACAGCCGATATCAATCCCTTCTAGTCCCTTGATATCTGGTAGCATGTTAAAAAAGGCAGGTGTATTCAGGTAGTCTCTGTACACATCAGCTCCTGCGCGTGCCAGCAGGGTCCAGGCAGCTGCATTTTTGTCCCAGTATTTACCTACTTCTATATGATCCATTTGGTTACAATATTCCAGTTAAAATAATATACGATATAGTTGTTTATCATCTGCCGTTTGCAGGAGACATCAAACCTGAAAAATGTCTATTTGTCCTGCTTTCTGCACGACAGATCAGCTGTAGTGAGCCGACTACAAACTTATACGTTTTTGAGCTATTACCCAGGCCGGATAATAGTCGAAACTTTACAGTGTCCAATATCTGATACCTGCTTGCATACAGGTAAAATACCATTCATCAACAGGTAAAAACAGCACTATGAAACAGGCTATCTTATTACCGGATAACACAGTGAGGACAGAAGAGGTACAAAAAATCAAACTGCCCGATAACAGCTTACAGGATGAATTTGGCCAGATTGTTCAGTTAGCCAGTACGATCTGCAATACACCTATTACGCTGGTCTCCCTGATAGACAGAACGCAACAATGGTTCAGGGCCAAAGCGGGTATGGAAACCATTGAAATACCGGGAGAGTACTCTTTTACCGGAACGGATATTTTACTGGACCATGATTTTGCGGAAGTACAGGAAGCATTGAAGGGCAGTCGCTTTTTCGACAACCCGATCGAAATATCTCCGTTACAGAAAAGATTTTATGCAGGTGTACAGTTATTGTGCCGCAAAGGATATGCGTTGGGCATGTTATGTGTAAGCAACGAGAACCCTTACCTGCTAAGTAGCCAGCAATTACTCACACTGGAGGTATTGGGCAATCACCTCGCCAAACTTATAGACCTGAAAGTGGCACGTAAACAGTTGGAAAAAACATCTCAGCAGATAGCATTACAGAACCGCTTACAGAAAAAAATGCATTCTGTGATCGTGCACGATATACGCGGCCCTATCGGTTCTATCTTGTCTGCTTTTCAAATGCTGGAATCTGAAGAGATAGCCGAAGAAGAAAGAAAAATGCTGATCTCTATTTTCGCCAAACAGATAGGCACCACTTTTAATCTGGTGAACAATCTGATCGACTGGGGTACTATAGAAATGCAGGAGAAATCAGTGAAACAGGAAGTGAACCTGAAAGAGATCGTTGACCAGGAATTTGAGCAGGTACGGTTGTCTGCAGAAGCAAAAAACAACCAATTGACCAATCTGGTAAACAAAGCAGCTTCCATTACCATTAACCCGAATATGTTACGGTTCATGATCCGGAACCTGGTTACCAATGCCAATAAGTTCACCCATAACGGACGCATCAGCGTGTACAACGATGTAGCAGAGACCTATCACCGCATAGCCATCAGCGATACAGGGGTAGGAATGGCACCGGAGATCATCAACAAGATCGTTAGTACAGAAAATGTGGTAACCACTACAGGTACCAATGATGAAAAAGGCAGTGGTATGGGTATTACCCTGATCAAAGATTTTATCAAGGAAATTGGTGGCGAAATATCCATCCAGAG
>CALRQQ020000417.1:0-3772 GCA_943370345.1 Chitinophaga pinensis | reverse complement strand
CAATATTGCGGAAGTGAAGATCGCTCCCAATTACAGCAACCTGGCCAAAGCCGCAGGTATACCGGACCTCACACAGGAAAAAAGCCTCAGCGGCAGTGCCGGCTTTACCTGGAAAGCCAGCAGTAACCTGAATGTTACCATAGATGGCTATCTGACAAAGATCAAAGACCGTGTGGTGCTCAGCGGACAGTTTGATGGCAGTGATCCCAACCTGGATGCCAGCCTCCGTTCGCAAATGGCCGGATTGAAAGTCAGTCTCGCCCAGTTCTTTGCCAACGGGGTAAATACCACGAACGCCGGAGTGGACATCGTCCTTGAATACAATAAGAAGTTCGGTGACAAACGCCTGAAGGCCCTCTTTGCAGGCAACCTGCAAACCATGAAGATCGATGAGATCAATGTTCCTCAAAAACTGAGTGGTTCTGCTTTTCTGCAGCAGACATTTCTGAGTGACCGGGAACAAAAATTCATTCTCGCCTCCGCCCCCGGCATGAAAGGCGTACTGAATG
Organism: Chitinophaga pinensis; assembly: GCA_943370345.1. GTDB lineage: Bacteria > Bacteroidota > Bacteroidia > Chitinophagales > Chitinophagaceae > JJ008. The sequence continues at coordinate 3,263 of CALRQQ020000417.1, read as the reverse complement.
TGGAATACGGCATAAAGAAACTGGCACTTGGTACAAGGCTGACCTATTTCGGAAAAGTTACTTTATTAGGATATGGCCAGGACGGACTGGGAATTTCTCCCATGGTACCGCTTGACAATGGAAGCGGGGATACTCCGGACGAATATAACTATGGTGGTAAACTGGTCACCGATATTTATGTAAGTCACCCGGTAAAAAAGAAACTGACCCTGTACGCGGGAATAGATAACCTGTTGAATGTCCATCCCGATTTCGGTGTGGCAAAAGGAGCCAAAGACTGGGCTTATAATAATGAGACCGGTGGCCCCTGGGATGCGGTACAAATGGGCGGTAATGGTATGCGCCTCTTTGTTCGCCTTGGATTTAACTTTTGACGATTGCCTGCTATAACTTAAGCCGCTTCATTCCTGAAGCGGCTTTTTTCTTTCCACTCCAATATTATCCAACAAATCCATTATGAAGGAGGATTCACCACTCACTACTCACTACTCACTACTCACCACTCACCAGCACTGCCGGCAGGAAATCCTTATTCAACTCACTGAATGGCACCGGAGCTTGGGGATCCGGACCAAATTCATTCAGCACCAACCGCCACCAACCTACATTCTTCCATTGTCCGAGTTTGTACCCTACCTGTTCATAAGTGGCAAAATACCGGAAGCCCAACTGCTCATGAAGGGCCACACTGCGGTCATTAGGCAGATTGATCACTGCATATACATTGTTGAATCCCTGTTGACGGAGTATAGCAAAAAGGGCTTTATACAAAATTGAAGCGATCCCTTGTCGCATAAAATCAGGATGAATATACACAGAGCATTCCACCGACCATTGATAGGCCACCCGCTCCCGGTAACGTGATGCATAGGCATAACCCGCAATTTTGCCACCCGATTCACAAACCAGCCAGGGACAAAATTCCAGGTAATGCAGGATCCGTTGCCTGAATGAAACAAGTTCCGGCACGTCCGTCTCAAACGTGATTGAAGTAGCCGACACATATGGAGCATATATTTCCAGTATTGCCCCGGCATCATCTCCGGTAGCCAGTCGTATCGATTTTGGTTCCATTCCAGTTATTATATCATCGAAAATAAAAAATTACCCGGTAAGGTCATTCCACAAAGGCCTGTATAAACAGGAATGACAAGTATATTGGATGCACTTATTTTGAATAAGTGTTATTACCTATTTTTAATTAGCCCCTTTATTTACATTTGCTTACACGGAACATACCGAGTAATTTAGTAAAAATCCACTTATGAAGTACCATTCCGCCAACACGGAAAAACAAGCCCTGTTCTTTCAACGTGTACTGAAAATAAACCCCACGCATTGGCCAACCACCCTATTTACCAGGTTACCGGATGACAACAACCCGCATCTGATATTCGCTCAGCTGCCCGGAGGAGATCAGCATCACTCGTCAGCCCTGCCGGGAAAAGCAATTGTAAAAGCAATTCCGTTCGTAAAAGCACTTTTTAATAAGAAGGAGTCAATAGCAGGCCTTGCCCGTAGTATTGTTTTCGTTAACTGGAAAAACCTGGCCTGAACAACCACCTGAAACCCTTCGCAACACCATTCACCACTTACCTGTACACCTGACAGTGCAACCGATCTTTATACAGGTAATTCGAACCACCTGATTATCATGAAAACCGCCCTATATTCCTTTCATTCAGGCCGTTTTTTCAGACATGCCGACAGTCATGATGTCCTTGAATCCAGTGTCAGCCTCGTACTCTGTTTTGGCGCCAAATCGATCTTAAAAGACAAGCCTGTTTTCGATATGCTCCGTGAAAAATTCAATCACGCGGAAATCGCCATTTGTTCCAGCTCCGGTGAAATATTTCATACCGAAGTCATGGATGAAACCCTGTCGATCACCGCCATTGAATTTGAACGAACACAAGTAGTACCAAAGCAGCTAAACATCCGGACATTTGAAGATAGTTATCAGGCCGGCAAAGCGCTCATCGGTCAGTTTGATCCGATGAACCTGGCTTATATACTTGTACTATCCGATGGTCATCTGGTAAACGGCAGCGAACTGGTACGCGGTATGAGTGAAATTGCCGGTGACCGTTTACTGATCACTGGTGGCCTGGCGGGAGATGGCAGCAATTTCAGCTCCACCCTGGTCGGTCTGAATGATCAACCAGAAGAAGGATTGATTGCCGGTATTGGCTTTTATGGGGAAAAATTGCAGGTACAACATGGCTCACAAGGTGGTTGGGAAACTTTCGGCCTTGAAAAAACAGTGACCCGTTCTATTGCCAATGAACTTTTTGAAATAGAAAATTACAGTGCGCTCGAGTTGTATAAACAATATCTCGGACCGGAAGCCGAAAGCTTACCCGGTTCAGCACTGCTTTTTCCCCTGTCGGTAAAACTGCCCGGAGCTGAAGATCCTGTTGTCCGTACCATACTTTCGATCGACCCTATAAAAGGGAGTATGAAATTTGCAGGTGATATCCCCATCGGCTCGCAGGTACGGTTCATGAAAGCTAATTTTGACAAACTGACCAGCGCTGCTTCAACAGCTGCCTCACAGACGATTAAAACACAGGACAGTTTCCCAGACCTGGCGTTGCTGATCAGTTGTGTGGGACGAAAACTAATTCTAAAAACCCGGACCGAAGAAGAGGTGGAAGCCGTAAATGAACGGTTCAACCACCAAACCTTATTGTCCGGTTTCTATTCCTATGGGGAGATCTCCCCTCAGAAGGAAGGCGGACAATGTCAGTTGCACAATCAAACAATGACCATAACCACTTTCAAAGAGTATGAATAAACTGCTCGAACGGCAAATCAGTAAATATATCCCGGATATTTCCCGGGATAATCCTGAACTGGAAAAATTACTCCGGGCAGTCAGCGATTCCTATGATGCATTTGAAAAAGCGGCCCTGCTGTCCGACCATCATTTTACCATGAACGAAAATGATTACCGGCAGCAATTCGTTCAGCTGAAATCAAACATGGAAGAAGCAAAGCATTCACAAGCGCTATCCGAGGCGGCCAAAGATCTTTTTCTCACCAATATGAGCCATGAGATCCGGACACCGATGAATGCAATCATGGGCATGGGAAAACAACTCCTGCGTACCACATTGGATAGCCGTCAGCAGTTCTTCCTGTCCACTATCAATAAAGCATCCGAACACCTGCTGACGGTCATTAATGATATCCTGGATATCTCTAAAATTGAAGCTGGCAAACTGTATCTGGAACATACCGGATTCCGGCCGGAAGAGGTG
>CALRQQ020000416.1:0-3785 GCA_943370345.1 Chitinophaga pinensis | reverse complement strand
TGATTTTTTAGTATCGATCCCGGCGATCTCTTCGAAGCCTACCGCAAAATCCAGAAAGCGCGTCACAAACTCATCGGTCACCGCTATATTGCCACTGGTCTGATAGCCTACATGTACCTCATGTCCCTGATCATGTAACCGTTGGAAGGTGCCACCCATGCTGATGATATCATCATCCGGATGAGGGGAGAAGATGATCACGCGTTTGGGATAGGGAGAAGAACGTTCGGGATGCACCGGCAGGTTAACATTGGGTTTACCACCCGGCCAGCCGGTGATGGAATCGCGTAACATATAATACACCTGCAGGTTGATCTCATAGGCATCGCCCTGATCTACGAGCAGGTCGCTCAGTCCGTATTCGTTGTAGTCGCTGTTGGTCAGACTCAGGATCGGCTTTTTCAGCTTGAGTGCCATATTCACCACTGCTTTTTTGATCATCGCCGGTGTCCATTCACAGTCTCCGGTAAGCCAGGGTGATTTATTACGTGTCAGTTCAGCCGCTGCTGCATCATCCACTACAAAGGAAACATCATCATGGTTCTGCAGCAGGGAAGCAGGTACCTGTTCACTGTCATCTTCTTCCACTGCTTTCTTGATCGCGGGTGCCTTGGCGCTGCCCCAGGCCATCAGGATGATCTTTTTTGATTTCAAAATGGAACTGATACCCATGGTGATCGCGAGACGCGGCACTTCGGATATATTTGCAAACTCATAGGAATTGGCGATCCTTGTAGAGTTGTCGAGGGTGATCAGCCGGGTCCTTGAATAAATGCCTGATCCAGGTTCATTGAACCCAATATGGCCATTATTACCAATGCCCAGAATTTGCAGATCAATCCCACCGGCCTCCTCTATCATTTTTTCATATTGCCGGCAATGTTCCTTTATATCTTCCTTCTTGATCTCCCCATTAGGGATATGGATATTTTTGGGATGGATGTCCACCAGGTCAAACAGATGGGTCTTCATGAAGCGGTTATAGCTCTGCAGGGCATTATTAGCTATCGGATAGTACTCATCAAGGTTAAAGGTTACTACATTCTTAAAACTCAGTTTTTCCTCCCGGTGTATTCTCACCAGTTCCGCATACAATGTTTTGGGTGTTGACCCTGTGGCCAGTCCCAATACACATTTCTCTTTCTTCTTTTGTTTATCCCTGATAAAATCCGCAATCAGCCGGGCTACATAAATGGAGCCTTCTTTCTGATGAGGAAATACATGGACCGGGATCTTTTCAAAACTATCAGCAAAATTGCGGTGAGCTGCTTTTTTTGACATTAGAGGTGGTTTGAGCCGTAAAGATAATAATTTATTTGACGGTTTTTGCGGTTTGTTGCGGTATTTTGCGGGTTAAAGGACCTCGATTTCATCCACAAACAACCAGGCCTTATTCCCGGCACCGGGTTCACCGGCCCTGATATCTCCCCAGTTTTTCACTACCACTTTAATAAAACGTGCCTTTTGTCCTGCAAACTCCACCTGCATGGTTCCTTTTTCCAATCCTTTGATGGTTACCGTGAAATCATCGGTGAGTCCGACAGCGGTGTATTGCTGGCCATCTGCAGACACAAAAACTTCTGTAGACAGCGGCTGCCAGATCCAGCTGCCTGTCTGACGAAGGCTATGTACCACTACTTTGCGGACCAGGTCTTCCTTACCCAGATCAATAACTGCTTCACAATCGCTTCCGCTGAATCCAAGGAACTCTTTACTTTTCGCCAGCCCCTTTTCATTCTGAATCCCATTCACCAGGGTGAAAGCGCCATCTCCCGGATAGGATTTAGAAGGAAGGGTAGTCAGGGTGATTTTCTTTCCGGTGGCCATATTGAACCTGAAGGCTTGCGTAAGGGTCAATTTTCCATTTGATGCGGAGTAGAAGGATGTCCGATTCACGGGAACCGGTTTTGTATACGGGATTGCCGCTGATTTACGATCCGTGCTGATCATGATCTTCTCTGTTGATTTACCGGATAATTCCCATAGAAGTCCCTTATTATCTCCTGCAGGGATCACTTTTGCCTTGATATCATAATACGCCTTACTGTAATTGGCTTTCCACAGATCATATCGTTTGAATGCCGGCACCAGCTTTTTCTCAAATGCCGCCCAGTTCTTATTTTCTTTTTTACTCCACAACACTTCGCTGAGTGCAGCCATCCGGGGAAAGATCATGTATTCCACTTTGCCGGGGTTGTCCATATACTCCGTCCACACATTGGCCTGTGCCCCGAGAATATATTTACCTTCTTCTGCTGAAAGTTCAGCCGGTACCGGATCCCAGGCATATACTTTTTCGATCGGGTTATATCCGCCAATGGTAATACTGTCTTCGTTTTCACTTTGTGAGTGATCAAAATATACCGGGTTACCGGGGGTCATGATCACACCGTGTTTTTGTTTGGCCGCTTCGATGCCTCCGGCTTCACCCCTCCAGCTCATCACCACTGCATTGGGAGCCAGTCCGCCTTCCAGGATCTCATCCCAGCCGATCAGTTTTTTGCCCTTACTGTTGAGGTATTTCTCGATCCGTTGTACAAAATAACTCTGCAATTCGTGTTCATCCTTCAGGTTGTTGTCTTTCATTCTTTTCTGGCAGGCATCGCATTTTTTCCAGTGGGTCTTGGGACATTCATCGCCGCCAATATGAAAGTATTTTGAGGGAAACAGGCCGGTAACTTCATCGATCACGTCCTGGAGGAATTCAAATGTGGATTCTTTTCCGGCACAGAATACATCATCAAATACGCCCCAGGTTTCCTGTACATATTTGATACCACCCCGCTTCAGTTCATTGCCTGTTCTTTTTGATACCATATTCGCCGGAATGGCAGTTGGTTTTTCAGGAAAACAGCTGAGCCAGGAATAAGCCGCAATCGCCGCACTGCTATGTCCGGGCATTTCAATTTCGGGGATCACATCAATGTAACGGTCCTTTGCATATTGTATCACTTCTTTTATTTCCTGCTGGGTATACGCACCACCATGGGCCATATTATCATTGCCGGTACCCGGGTAGCGGCCAATGATCGTACCATTGCGCCAGGCACCCATTTTGGTAAGCTCCGGATATTTTTTGATCTCGATCCGCCAACCCTGATCTTCGGTCAGGTGCCAATGAAAGGTATTTAGCTTATGCAGCGCGAGATAATCAATATACTTTTTGATAAAGGATACAGGCAGAAAATGACGGCCTGCATCGAGGTGCATACCCCGGTACTCAAAACGGGGGGCATCTTCCACACTCACATACTGGATGTCGGCCCGTAAGGCAGCCGTTTTTAGACGAGGGTCGGGTACAGGTAACAACTGAATGAGCGTCTGTATACCATAAAATACACCCACTTCATTATCACCGGCTATATACACCCCCTTGTCATCCACGTTCAGACGGTAAGCGCCTGCCACTGCATTATCCATCCGCGCATAATTCAACCGGATGGCATTTTTGCTGTTGGAATTGTTAACTATAGGGAGACGGAACCGGTAATACAATTCCAGATAATCATTGATGTACCGGGCACTATTGTCCAGATTGCTGCCTTCAAGCACCAGAACCGTTGAGGGAGTAATACTGAACCTTGCATTGATCTTTGGTTGTTTTACCGAAGCGGGCTGGGGAATAATATGAACCGTCTGGGAACCGGCCGTAAATGCCAGGCAAACCAGGAATAGGCAAACCGTTATTTTTCGCATGTAAGTGATTTTGATGCTTTAAATTTACAGAATACCCAACAACAAAAGTTATGCAAACCAATGCGGAAATTATCAGCCGCTTTTACACG
>CALRQQ020000415.1:0-3796 GCA_943370345.1 Chitinophaga pinensis | reverse complement strand
CCCATTGCAGGGCCGGGTTGGGAATTCCATTACGTACGAGGCCCTGCATCCCCAGTAAACTCTGAGAAGAATAGGACTGACGGGTGGAATAGTTACCGATATCATCATTGCCGGTCATGCTCCAGGAGAGGCGGAGTTTGAACAGGTCGATCTTTGAACCGGCCATGAAGTTCTCCGAAGACAACAACCAGGCAAAACTGGCGGAAGGCAGTACCGCGAAATGATTGCTGTTGATCAGCACACCATTCTTCACCTGTGTACCGAAACGGGATGAACCGTCAGCGGCAGCATTGAAGGCTAAGAAGATTTTATTCTTAAATCCGTATTCGGCATTGAAGTAGGTATTCATCCAGTTCCACTCTCCGATACCACCCCCTACCTGACGCAGGGCATTGAGGCCATTCTGTACACTTACGAGGTCATCGGTAGCGGAGTTGAAACCAAGGGCATAATCCTGTTCGGCATCACTGTGCTGGTAGCGCAGTCCGAGGCGGGACGTGAACTGATGATAACGGTTCACGGACTTGCTGAACTCCAGCCTGGAGTCGGTATAATATGAGAAGAGACGTTTTACCTGTGTACCCAGGCGGCTGTCGGCGACGGCATTGCTGAGGGTATCATCCTGTACCCCTTTACGCGGGATAAAGATGTTCTCACGTACTTTATCATAGGTGATCCCAAAGAGAGTGCTTGCATTCAGGGTCTTGGAGATCGCGTAGTTGAATTTGAAAGAACCGAAGAAACGATAGGATTTATTAAAGGCCTGCATATTGTTGATCAGCACGGCCGGGTTACTCTTACCCAGGATATCGGTATCCGCAAAGTTGGGAGACGTCACGCCTTTATCATTCACTTCACGATCGAGCATAAACGGTGCCTTGGTCAATGCCAGGAATACCGGGGCCGTTTTATCGGAGATACCCTGATCACGCAGGTTCTGTTCGTTGTAGGTAAAGGAGAGATTGGCAGAACCGGTAAACCGCTTGGAGAAATTGAAAGCCGCATTGAAGCGGGTATTGTAGCGGTTCATATCCGTGGCGCGGATAGTACCTGCTGCTTTGGTATAACCAACACTCAGCGCATAGGTGGCGATATTATCTCCCCCGGTTACCCGCAGGAAATAATTATTCGTCAGACTGCTCTTCATGATCTTGTTCTGCCAGTTGGTATTGTTATGATAGCGGTAATACTCCGGATTACCGGTGGTATCATCGATCATAAAGGGCATGGCATTGATCTGGGAAGAAGAAAGACCCTTGCTTTGCAACATACCGGAGAGATAGACACGGTAATCATCCGCATTCATTACCGGCAGGTTTGAAGGCTGCTGGTTGTATGAGGTATAGGCACCGAAGTCGATATGCGTGGCCTGTTGTTTGGCACGGGAGGTGGTGATGATAATTGCCCCGTTCGTTCCTTTGGTACCATAGATGGACGCTGCATCTTTCAATACGGTCACATTATCGATATCCTGTACATTGATCAGCGCAAAGGGATTGGTGTAATTATTGGCGATGATACTTTGTCCGTAATCATTCACGTCATAGATCATTCCGTCCACGATCACCAATGGCTTATTGGTGGCAAAGAGGGAATTGTATCCACGCAGGAAGAGGTTGGCACCAACGCCGGGTGTACCGGAGCGGCGGGTGCTGCTGAGTCCGGCGATCTGTCCCTGGAGCAGCCCATCGAGCGTTTCCATGGGTCTTGACCAGGCACCATCCATCTGAATACGGGCGGAGGCGGTAGTGGTATTGCGTTGGGGTGCTACGGCGAGCGGACTGGTAAGCGGATCCTGGAAGCCACTGTATCCTTCTTCGAGCAGGGAGATGTCGATCTGCTTCAGGCCTTTCAGCGGAATCTGTTTGGTATCGTACCCATCGGCGGTAACCAGCAGGTCTTCGAAATAAGTGGGTACGGTCACTTTAAAACCACCGCCCGCATCGGTAATGGAGGCGGATACATTCGGGAGACTGACCCTCGCCCCTACGATCCCTTTCCCGGTTGCCGCATCGCGGATCGTTCCGGTTACCTGGAGTTTGGTTACAGCCACCGTATCTTTTTTCGGGGCGGGTTGCTGGGCGGAGCTCTCTTCCATAATGGCCATCAACACCACTAATCCTAAGGCCTTCTTGACTCCGCTTGTAATTGTTGCATACATATCTGTGAAAATTTTCTTGATTCAATCTTTTTATAAACTGGGTACGAGCCTGATATAATCACATACCAGCGGATTTACTGCCGCGGTAGTGGAATTGGCCGCCACCAGGTACACATTGTATAAGGGCTGGTATTTTGCCACGGTGAATTCCCCGATATACACTTCTCCGAAGGTATTGGCCACCACATTCGTATAAGGGAATGTAACTGTTACGGGATCACCGGGTGACAGACGCTGTGTGAAAGTTGCGGTCTGGAAATCATTTACGGCCACCCAATAAGCTTTGTACTTAATGGAAGGAACTTCGGCCAGCTGGTAACGGATATTGAACAGGGCCACACCATGGTTGAATACGTTCACATCACGGAAATCCTGTCCGGTTACCGGGTTATACCGATCCCTGAAGAATGTATTGCCCCGGCGGTCATGACTGGTGCCGTTGTAGTTTTCTCCCTGGATCAGGATCGTTTTGAATTTGGATGCGGGTTGTACATTGATCCGGCTCATTACATAGACAATACCATTGCTGGTACGGATCGTGCGCACAATTGCAGAACGCTCCACCGGCACACGGACACCGAACTTTGAGTTAATCGTATCCGGGATCGAAGCGGGATCATAGAGTGTATCCACGGCAAAGTCACGTAACACATTCCAGCCGGTCACCAGTTTATTGCTGTCGGTGGTATTGGTTACAAAATAAGGAGCGAACCTTGCCTGATCGGCATCCCAGGCTGCATCTTCCATCATAAAGAGTGTGAATTGCTTTTTCTCATCCCGGAGATCAGCAACCCTGTTCCAGAACAGATTGGTGTAAATGGAGTCAGTACCTGCCTGGTATACCGGATCACCGGTAGTAGGATTGATCCCGATCACAATGGCATTGCTGGTATCAAATACATTCCGGAAGAGCGACATCATGAATGCCTTTTGTTTGGCGGGAGACTGGCTGCCGGCCACATAATCCCAGCAGTTTTCCAGGGCAGGCAGCATTTTATCAACCTGCTGCAACAATCCATTGGACGCATACTGATCTTTCACCGTAATGAGGGAGTTGCCAATGGTGGCCCCCTGCATATTCAGGTATTTCCCGTTGGACAACAGGATTCTTGTACTGATGGTCACCTCCTTTGTACTGTACACCTGGGTGGCAATATGATTACCGATGAACTGTTTCAGCTTAGCGGCATCATTTTTAATCGAGGCATCCAGCGTAGCCAGTTCGGCATTGCCCGGGGCAAATACGGTATAGGTCCTTGATGAAGCGATCACCGCATCATAACCGGTCTGTTTCAGGTAGCTCGCAAATGTGCTCAGGTCCGCTTTTTCACTGATCAGCTGCATCAGGTTCTTATTCAGGGAAGGGTCCGTAACAGCGGTCTGGTCATCAATTGACTTATTACATCCGCTGCCGAAGATCCCGGCCGTTACCAGTGCACAGGCGATTATCCAATTCCTGCTTTTCATGTGTCGTTTATTTAGTAATGCCAGCAGGCATTATTCGTTTCTGAATATTACTTCGGTTTATAAGAATAATTTACTTCCATCGGGTCTGAACCGGGGCAGGATCTGATTCTCATCCACAGGGATGAAATGGATCATGTCGAGGTTATTGTTGTTCTGTGTACCTACCAG
>CALRQQ020000414.1:0-3797 GCA_943370345.1 Chitinophaga pinensis | reverse complement strand
TCCGATCGCGAAGCAAAGAAGACCGGAAAGTGTACCAGGAAAACGGCAACCTGCAATCATTCAGTCCCATGCTGGCCAACGAAGAAGAGATCAGTCTCATGAAAGTAATACAGGCCCTGAACCCGCTGGTAGTGGTAGATGAAAGTCATAATGCCGAAAGCGAGTTGAGTGTTGATATGCTAACCAACCTCAACCCCTGTTTTATTCTCGACCTCACCGCCACTCCCCGCAAAAACAGTAATATCATCAGTTTTGTAGATGCCATGGAACTGAAGCGTGAAAACATGGTAAAACTGCCTGTGATTGTTTACAACCACCAGGATAAAACAGATGTGATCCAGTCGGCCCTGCAACTGCAGCAAAAACTGGAGAAAGAAGCTGAAGAAGAACACAAAAATGGCGGAAGATATATCCGGCCCATTGTACTGTTTCAGGCCCAGCCGAGAAATGCGGAAGACAATACCACTTTTGAAAAACTAAAGGAGAAACTGATTGAACTCAAAATACCTGCGGAACGGATTCGGATTAAAACAGCCAATATCAATGAGATAAAATCTGAGGACCTGATGAGTCCTGATTGTCCGGTTCGTTTTATCATTACCGTAAATGCGTTAAAAGAAGGGTGGGACTGTCCCTTTGCGTATATTCTCGCATCACTCGCCGATAAAACATCGGCGGTAGATGTGGAACAGATATTGGGGCGTGTATTGCGACAACCCTATGTTACCAAGCACAAATTCCCCTTACTGAATCTCAGTTATGTATTAACGGCTTCAGACAAGTTTTTAGATACACTTGATAATATTGTAAAGGGGCTTAACAAAGCCGGCTTCAGTAAACAGGATTATAAACTGCCGGATTCGGTTGCTACCACTGTTTCGCCGGAACCAGCCAATGTATTTAACCAGCTGACCGTATTTGCTACAGATAAGGAAGATGCCCCAGAAGATATCACAGCCGATATCGATTCATCCCGGATCATGGCGATGATTGAAACACAGGTATCTACCGAACCCGTATCCATGATTGAAACCCTCGCCATACAGGAAACAGCAGCCATGGATGCGAAAGTGAAGGAGTTAGCTACTGCGCAAACGATATCATTACCATCAGAAATACAGTCGGCCGTGAAAAAATACCCCATGAAAGAATTTTTCCGGGCAGAGGCGCTGTCCATGGAAATACCGCAGTTCTTCCTGAAAGTACCAGCCGGAGAAATTTTTGGCGGAGATAAACTATTGGAAAAAGATGAGTTAGTAGGAAAAGAGTTCCAGCTGTCTAAAGAAGATATCAAAATTGACTTTGACAATATCTCATCTAATCTCTATAAAGTAGATCTCGATGAGAGTAAAAAAGAACATACTCCCACTTTTATCAAACTGGATGGAGATCTCCGGGAAAATCTGCAGGCTTACCTGCTTGATCCGGCCAGAAAAGACAGCAGGGTCAAAAATTTTACCAAAAGAATCATGGATAGCATTGGTAAGTTTGATCCTGTTTCAGACGGGGAAATAAAACAATATATCAGCAGGATCCTGGAAGGTTTTACCGACGAGCAGTTTACAGAATTGGCCAACCAGGAATATACCTATGCCAGAAAAATCAAAGAAAAGATCAATAGTTTGAAAGAGACATTTTCCGAGAGAAAATTCAGAGAATTTCTTGATACCGATAAAGTACTGATACGACCCTCCTATCGTTTTCCCGCTGAAATCATTCCCGCCGAGAAAGCCAAAGATTTTCCCAAATCATTGTACGAAACAGAGGGCAGTATGAATGGTTTTGAAGAGCGGATTATCAATGAGATAGCCAATATGGAAAATATCGCTTTCTGGACACGCAACATAGAAAGAAGAGGATTTTGTATCAACGGTTATATTAATCATTACCCGGATTTCATCATCCGCACCAAAACCGGCAAAACAGTTATCCTCGAAACCAAGGGCGACCATCTGGATGCCGAACAGAAAATACGGCTGGGCACAGCCTGGGCTAATAAAGCGGGCAATGAGTACCGATATTTTATGGTATATGAAAACCGTTCGGTAAACGGGGCGTATACACTGGATGCCTTCCTTTCGATCATCCGGGCAATTTGATAGTGACCGGAAGACAAAAACTGAAACAGCTTTGTATGATAACAGTCTGAGAAATTTCAATAACCCCAGCCTTCAGGCTGGGGAACAGCGCGAATACAGACAACTGGCTTTAGCCCTGATAACCTCTTATCATCCCGCCCACTCAATGTCCAGCCCCTGTCATGGCTTAAGCCCGGGAGTACTTCGACATTCAACCCCCAGCCTAAAGGCTGGGGTTAAAAATCAACCTGTGTACTCAGCTACCGAATACTGCTATTCCATAGCTCCAGCTTAAAGGCAGGCGGTAGAATGAATCCGTGTATTCAGATACTGAAGACAACTTTCTCATAACCCCAGCCTTCAGGCTGGGGATCAAAACGAATACAGACAACTGGCTTTAGCCCTGACAACCTCCTATCATCCCGCCCGCTCAATGGCCAGCCCTTGTCATGGCTAAAGCCCGGGAATACTTCAACATCCCAACCCCAGCCTAAAGGCTGGGGTTAAAAATGAATCTGTACACGCAACTACTGAATACTGCTATTCCATAGCTCCAGCTTAAAGGCAGGGGGTAGAATGAATTCGTGTATTCAGATACTAAAGACACGGATTCATAACCCCAGCCTTCAGGCTGGGGAACAAAACGAATACATACAAGCGGCTTTAGCCCTGACGCTTGGTATACCCCACAAAAAAGCCCGCTCCTAAAAGCGGGCTTCCCAAAAATCATATCAAATCTGCGTAATCAGCGATATAAAATCTGTGTAATCTGCGATCAATCAATTCCCATACACACTCAAGAACTTGATCCGCATGATCTTCAGCTGTTCCCAGTTGTAGTTGTTCTCGCTCAGCTCTTCCTGTGCTACCTGCAGTGAAGAGGTTTCGCAGCTTTTGAAATACTCGATGATCTCTTCCTGGTCGTAGGCGTCCAGCCATTCATCAATGGCATAATCGAGGTTCAATTTGGTGCCACTGGCAGCAATGGTTTCCATTTCTTCCAGCAACTCATCCAGTTTCAGGCTCTTGTTTTTGGCAATGGTCTCCAGCGGGATCTTCTTATCTACGTTCTGGATGATATAGATCTTGTTATTGGCTTTATTGGCCACACTCTTCATCACAAAATCATCCGGCTTTTCAATATCATTTTCCTCTACATATTTTGCAATCAGCTCTACAAAAGGTTTGCCGTATTTAATGGATTTGCCTTTACTCACGCCCTGGCATTTCTCCATCTCTTCCAGTGTGGTTGGGTAAATGGTGGCCATATCCTGCAGTGAATTTTCGAGGAAGATCACAAAAGGTGGCAGGCTTTTTTTCTTGGCTTCTTTCTGACGCAGCTCTTTCAGCATTTCAAACAGTTTCTCATCGGCAGCTGCACCGGATTGTGAGGCATTTTCTCCTTCATCCTCATCAAACTGTGCATCTTCATACAGGTTGTTGAGTACGATCTTGAAAGAAGCCGGTTTTTTAAGGAACTTCTCTCCTTTCTCCGTCATCTTCAGCAAACCATATTCCTCAATGTCTTTTTTGATCAGGTTCTCCAGTAACATCTGGCGCACCAGGCTGTTCCACAAATGTGCGTCTTTGTCTTTGCCGATACCGAATACAGGCAAGGCATCGTGCCGGTAAATATTGATCTGCGGTGTCAGTTTCCCCATCACTACATTCACCACATAATCGGTGGTAAAACGTTCGTCCAGCGCCTTGATCACTTTC
>CALRQQ020000413.1:0-3797 GCA_943370345.1 Chitinophaga pinensis | reverse complement strand
TACGGGCTGTTTTGTCATCGAGACGTACGGGCTGTTTTGTCATCCCGACGAAGGAGGGATCAAGCGTATCGGAGTCTGCCTCTAACATCAATCCCGAAGCGAAGCGAGGGATCTGGCTGTTGATTTGCCGGCCGACCGGCTACAATCTGCTATCTAACCACTGCTTCCACCGCCGGCAGCAACCTTAATGCCCATTTCCTGTACTCGATCTTCGATGGATGCAGTCCATCAGAAGCGAGCAGGGTTCGGTCGTACAAGGCTTCGCGGGTGGAAGGCGTGATATCGAGATAGGGACATTGAAACTGATTTGTTACCTGCCTGTTAATGGCATTGAACCAATCGATCTCCTGGCGGATACGGGCGGTATCGGAAAAAGCCGCGAAGGGCGTGACACTGTAATCAGGGATGGATACTACAAAGACATTTTCTTTTTTACCACGGGCCAGCTGAATGGCTTTCTGTAATAAACCGGTAAAGCGTTGCCGGTAACCCGAGGTATCATGGGTCTGGTACTGATCATTCACCCCGATCAGCAGACTCACCACATCATATTGCGGAGGGTTTTGTGATTGCACCTGACTGGTCAGCACCCCGCTGGTCCAGCCGGTAGCAGCGATATAATCAGGTATACCCATATTGATACCGGCCTGCTTCAGGAGGTTGACCGTCTGCGTGGGAAAGCGATCGGCCGCTTCCACCCCCTGCCCGATCGTATAGGAATCCCCGAGGGCCAGCCAGGTTTTTGCCGGACCAGCCGGTGGCGGAGGGGGTGGCGGATCATTGTCCGGTATCCGTTCCTGAGGGGTACAGGACAGGAACTGACAAAAAATCATATATAGAATCATGGAGCGCATTACTTCAATTTACGTATGAATCGTAAAAAAAGTTCATCAGGTGGGCAGATAACACAGGTCATAGGGGTTCTGGAAGCGATATTTTAAATTTGTACAAAGATCACCACACATGCAGATTGCTGTACTTGGAGCCGGAATGGTAGGCAGGGCTATTGCGATAGACCTGGCAAGGGACTATGATGTCACCAGTTTCGACCTGAATCCTGCCAACCTCCAGGAACTCCATAAGCGCAACAAGTCCATAAAGACTGTAGCGGTCAACCTGGCCCAGTATGAGCAGTTTGGCAACTGGCTCGCCCCTTTCGATCTGGTGGTGACTGCTGTGCCGGGTTATATCGGTTACCAGACCCTCGAAGCGGTGATCAGGGCCGGCAAGCATGTGGTGGATATTTCTTTTTTTCCGGAAGATGCCCTGCAACTGGATAAACTGGCCAGGGAAAAAGGCGTCACTGTGATCACGGATTGTGGAGTGGCTCCCGGCATGAGCAATCTGATCCTCGGCCGGTATAATCAGGAAATGGAAGTGACCGCATTTGAATGTTATGTAGGTGGATTACCTAAAGAGCGGAAACCACCCTTCCAATACAAAGCACCCTTCTCTCCGGTAGATGTGATCCAGGAATATATCCGGCCGGCCCGGCTCGTTGAAAATGGAAAGATCGTGACCAAACCGGCCCTGAGCGACCGGGAGATCATGTATTTTGAAGAGGCGGGTCCGCTGGAAGCCTTTAATACCGATGGTTTACGTTCCCTCGTGCATACGATGGGACATATCCCGGAGATGAAAGAAAAGACCCTGCGCTATCCCGGTCATATCGATCTGATCATTGCCCTGCAACAGGCCGGCTTCTTCGATACCACACCTATCCGTTTCAATCAGACCGAGATCTCTCCGCTGGACTTCACGTCACGCTTATTATTAAAAGAATGGAAACTCGAACCCGGCGAAGAAGAGTTCACCGTGATGAAAGTGATCACAAAGAGCAAAAACAAAACCATTACCTGGGACCTCTTTGACGAATATGATCCGCTGACCAAAACCTCCTCCATGGCCCGCACTACCGGCTATACCTGCACGGCCGCCGTTCACTTATTCACCGAAGGATTATTCACCCAAAAAGGCGTCTTCCCGCCCGAACTGATCGGGGAAAATCAAGCGTGCTTTGATTATGTGATAAAGTACCTGCGGGAGAGAGGAGTGAACTGGGAGAGAAGCGAGATGCTAGAAGCGAGAAGCTAGAAGGAAACAGCCCCTCCTTAGAATGGTTATCTAAAATAACCAGGTGTTACTCGTTTTACGTAATGCCGCTGTAAATTGAGCATTGAACATTGAATAGTGATCATTTGTATTCTTTGAAAGAAAATTATCAATATTCAACAATCAATTTTCAATGTTCAATAGAAAATCCATCCTGATCTTTCAAAAACGGCAGCTTCTCCCTCAATGCATCTAACTGTGCTTTATCGATCGTGATCGTATGAATATCTTCTTCGTCTTTCTTTGAATATAAGACTTCACCAAGCGGATCGATGATCATGCTGTCGCCGCTGTGGTAGATATTATTTCCATCATTACCCACGCGGTTAACCCCGACCACATAACACTGATTTTCGATGGCCCTTGCCTGCAGCAATGTCTTCCAGGCATGACTCCGGCGCTCCGGCCAGTTGGCCACATAAATTAAAACATCATACTCGGCCTGAGTAGCCGAATGCCCGGAAATAAGATTGTCATCCTTCGCGCCTTTCTCCGCTGGCGCTACGAAAGGCGCGAAGGACCTGTTCCTCGCCCACACCGGAAATCGCAAATCATAACAAACCTGCAGATTGATCTTCCATCCTTTTACTGAAGCGATCAGTCTTTTATTCCCTGCAGTATAATGCTGATCCTCTCCGGCAAAAGCGAAAAGGTGTCGCTTATCGTAGTACCCGTACTGCCCGTTGGGAAGCATCCAGACCAACCGGTTTGTATAAGAGCTGACGGTCTCCGTCCGCTCGTTTAAGGTCTCCGTCCGCTCGTTTAAGGTCTCCGTCCGCTCCGTCTTAACTGCCACACTCCCCACCAGCACTATCCTCTTGGCCATCGCCACCCGCTTCATCCAGTTTACTGTTTCCCCCTCCATCGTCTCGGCCAGTTTCTCCGGCTGCATAGTGAAGCCGGTGCTGAACATCTCGGGCAGTACCACGATCTCCGTCTTATCCTGTATGCTAAAGATCTTCTCTTCCAGCATTTTCAGGTTGGCCAACTTGTCTTCCCAGTGAAGATTGGTTTGAATGGTGGTGATAGTGAGTGTGGACATGGGTTGTATTGTGACTGCTAAATTAATTCTTTGGAGCATCTGTACTAAAAAAAAGCAGCGACCCCCAACCAGGGCCGCTGCCAACCATTAACCTTGCTCTTAACCTGAGTTATTGGAACAGATTGTACCGCAGTAATACTTCATGGGCGTTAGCTCCATTGTCGAATACACTGATCGGTGTCTTATAGATATCATAGGAATAACCTACTGTAAACTTCTTGTTCAGGTTCACGCCGGCAGAGAGAATGAAACTCTGCTTGGCACGGAGGGAAAGTCCCCACCAGAACAATTCATTATGCTCTACCCGGAAACCACCCTGGAATTCTAACGGGGCATTGGGCAGGTAGATGAACAGGAAATGTGGCGTGATCGTGGTATTGGCGTCTGTTTTCCATTTATAGGATCCATGGAAATAATAGTGACGGTACAAACGGGCTTCTTCCCCATTACCCAGAACAGCAGTATTGAAACCGAGTTTGGATTGTACCAGCTGAGCCACAGACGCACCTAACTGGAGTTTCTTACCGGTATAGGAAATACCAAACCCTGCATCAAACTTAAAGCGGTTATCGGCTGTACCTAATGCGGGGTCAGAACCGAGTGTGGCAGAAAGTTTGGCACGATCGATGGCATACTGTAAACC
>CALRQQ020000412.1:0-3798 GCA_943370345.1 Chitinophaga pinensis | reverse complement strand
TGTGATGGTACATAAAAGTGCCGATCCCGATGTGGTGGCCACGGCTCTATTGAGAGGGGCTTTTGAGTACCAGGGACAGAAATGTTCCGCCGCATCCCGGGCCTATATTCCTTCCAATATCGCAGAGGCAGTGAAGAAGAAACTGGTTGCCGGTGTAAAGAGTTTTAAAATGGGTACAGTGGAAGACTTTACCAATTTTATCAATGCAGTGATCGATGAGAAAAGTTTCAATAATATCAAACGCTATATTGATAAAGCAAAGAAAGATCCCAAGGCGGAGATCTGGGTGGGAGGAAAATGCGACAGCAAACAAGGCTGGTATGTGCAACCGACCGTGATCCAGGCAAAGGATCCCCGATATGTGACCATGTGCGAAGAGATCTTTGGCCCGGTACTTACCGTATATGTATACCCGGCCAACAGTTTTGAAAAAACACTCGAGCTCGTGGATACGACCTCTCCTTACGCACTTACAGGTTCCATTATTTCACAGGATCGGGCGGCCGTGGAACTGGCCACCAATAAACTGAGGAATGCTGCCGGTAATTTTTATATCAACGACAAGCCTACCGGAGCCGTGGTAGGTCAGCAGCCTTTTGGCGGAGCCAGGGCCAGTGGCACCAATGATAAAGCGGGTTCCATCCTGAATCTGTATCGCTGGCTGAGTCCGCGTACAATTAAGGAAACCTTTAATCCACCGGTGGATTACCGCTATACTTTTTTACAGGAAGAATAAGACTGACTGCAAAAAAAAAGAAGCCTGAACCAGGCTTCTTTTTTTTATCGTGCTACCAATTTATTTCAATTTTTTAAGCAGCTTTTCAGTTTCACTAACATCTTCACCTGCTTCTTTGCCCAACTTTTGTGCCGTTTGCGCATACGGGAGCGCTTCCTTCTTCATTCCTAATTTAAAAAAGAGGTGAGCTACCGTGTCATTATTATAGAAATTACTTTCAATGCTAACGGATTGCAGTCCCATTGCTAAGGCGGTTTTCAGCAGTTTGGGATCATTTTCTTCCTCAAAGAAATTCCAGGCCAGTGTATTCAGTTCTTCCCAGGTAAAGTTACCTCCGAATTCTTCATAATACCGTGCATTATACCATCTCCATTTAGCCAAATCTGACTGCTGTGATGTTGTGGATATACCATATGCATACGCGATCTTTCTGGCATTTATTGCCGGACGATGCTTCTTCATCAGGGCTTCCACTTTGGCAACGGATTCGGCAATGGGTGCATTTTCATTTATTTCATCTGAAATGTGACGGAAAGCAATCATGTCCAGCCCGTTTGTCACATACTCTACACCAAGTATATCGGCAGCGGCTTTTTCATTTTTAACCAGAAATTTAAAATAGTCGCTGGTTGGATCGTCCGCTACAGAGAGGAGCAGGTTGATGTTTTTTTCAGAAAGCCAGTCGCGTTGTTTTTTTAAATAGGCATCGGTGATCTCATGAGCGTTTTCATCATCCATCTCAACAGCACTGATAACCAGGTCATAATGCTGATCAGCGGTGATGGTACCTGAATTGAACTTTTCTATCAGGGTATAAAACTGCTTTGCCGGATCGAGTGCATTCAAACCGGTGTTGATAAATGCTTCAGCTTCTTTGTAACCTATTGCCTTGTGCAGTAATTTGCCATCACCATTAATGAACAGATAAGTGGGGTAGGCTCCAACATTGTAACGGCTGGCAATCGTAATGCCTTCTCCGGCTTCCATATCGATCTTGGCATTAATGAAGTTCCTGTTAAAAAAATTACCTACGGCTTCATCAGTGAATACATCCGCTGACATACTTTTACAAGGGCCACACCAGGTGGCAAAGGCATCTACAAAAATGATTTTCTTTTCGGTTTTAGCCTTTGCCAGTAACTGGCTCCAGGATGCTTGCTGAAAAGCTATACCGCTTTTTTGGCCTGCACTGAATAAAGGCAGGAACAAAACAAGCCAAAGAGTTTTTGACATAGAGTGGGTTGAATTAGAGGTGATAAAAGGTAAAACATAAATATATAGACAGGAACTTATAAACTCAAACTTTGTTAAACTAAATTAACAGGATTTATGTTGTCTGGACTTCCCGGAATTATACAGGTGAGCTTCGGTCTAAATGATTTTGGTTGTACCTTCATGCTGAATCCGGCGAAAGCCGGCCTGGCAGGATTCGGTCCTGCCTACTTGACAAATCAAAAGATCATGTATTAGCTGGTTTACTGTATTCGCCACAAAAATCCGAATATGCTCAATCCGCAATGCATGGTATCCTGAAATTTAAAACCGGATCATGGCAGTTATTATAACCTCAGAACAGCTTTCAGCGACCCTATCCGAACTGGCTAAAGCGCTCAGTTTACGGCATCCGGATTTTGCCGATGTGGTTTTTGTAGGTATCCAGCAGGGAGGGGCCGTGCTGGGCGAAGAGTTGGTGGCCGAACTTCAACGGATGCACCCCGGAAGAACGATTCCTTACGGGCAACTGGATATCACTTTTTACCGGGATGATATACGAAAGAATATTATCCCTCCCGATAAAATGAATATTCATTTCGGGGTGGAAAATAAAACAGTGATCCTGATCGATGATGTGCTGTTCACCGGTCGTACCATCAAGGCTGCCCTGGATGTATTGTTTGATTATGGCCGGCCGGCCAAAGTGGAACTCTGCGTGCTGGTAGACCGTAAAGAACACCGTCAGTTTCCCATACAGGCTGATTATGTGGGGACTACCGTGGTTACTGAGCGTTCTGATAAAGTAAAACTGGTCAACCGTGAGTTTGTCCTGATACCGGGATAGACTGTGAACATTTTTCTAAAAGATAAAGCTCATTTACCCTAACTTCGCTTTTTAATGCAACTATCTACGCGACATCTGCTGGGCATTAAAAACCTCACGAAGGAAGATATCTCCCTTATTTTATCAACGGCCGAGCAATTCAAGGAAGTTCTACAACGACCTGTAAAGAAAGTCCCTTCCCTTCGGGATGTGACCATTGTCAACCTCTTTTACGAGAATTCCACAAGGACCCGGTTCTCTTTTGAACTGGCAGAAAAGCGCCTTAGCGCGGATACGATCAATTTCGCGGCCAGTTCTTCTTCTGCGGCCAAAGGGGAAACCCTTCTGGATACCGTGAATAATATCCTCTCCATGAAAGTGGATATGGTGGTCATGAGGCACAGTGCCAGCGGGGCCCCGCACTTCCTGTCACAACATATTCCGGCGGCCATTGTAAATGCCGGTGACGGGATCAATGAACATCCCACCCAGGCCCTGTTGGATGCCTTCTCGATCAAAGAAAAAACAGGGGCACTCGAGGGCCGGAAAGTGGCCATCATCGGCGATATCATGCACAGCCGCGTGGCACAGAGCAATATTTACCTGTTGAATAAAATGGGTGCTGAAGTCACGGTCTGCGGACCGCCCACACTGATCCCGAAATATATCCGGGAAGCCCTTGGCGTGAACGTGAGTTATAACCTGCGCGAAACCCTTGAGTGGTGTGATGTGGCCAATGTACTCCGGATCCAGCTCGAACGCCAGAACCAGGTACTATTTTCGTCACTTCGTGAATACAGTATTGCTTACGGGATCAACCGTCAGTTACTCGACAGCCTCAATAAAGAGCTTGTGATCATGCACCCGGGACCAATCAACCGCGGGGTAGAACTCGATAGTGATGTGGCCGACAGCAAACAATCCATTATCTTACAGCAGGTGGAGAACGGCGTGGCGGTGAGGATGGCGGTTTTGTACCTGCTGGCCAACAGAAACAACTAAGATAGCAAGAAGCGAGAAGCGA
>CALRQQ020000411.1:0-3802 GCA_943370345.1 Chitinophaga pinensis | reverse complement strand
ATGGCCAGCAGTTTACGCAACCGGTCTTCGGTTTTAACTGCCATTTCCAGTAATACTTTGGTTTTGTTCAACTGGGCCTGCAGGTCGGCATCGTTAACACGGGCCACCAGCGTACCCTGCTGAATACGGGATCCTTCCGGAACATTGAGATAAGTAAGTCTGCCACTCACTTCAGGATGCAGTTCTACATACTCATTGGCCACTACGGTACCATTGGCTTCAACAGCGCTGGAAACCGTTTGCGGGGTCGCAATAAGCACATCTACCGTTACAGTCTGGTTGGAATTGTTTTGTTTAGGGGCGTCCTCTTTTTTGCTCTTGCAGGCAGAAGCCAGGAATAAACCGAGCGAAAGGATATAGAAATGTCTCAAAGTCGTATAATTTAAGGGCCGTTAAAGATAAAAACAATTTATATCTGACTGCAGTTTATCTATGAATGGTTAAGCAGCCAAAATAATTCGGTTGAATCTCTGAAATGATCGGTTTGCAGTGTAAATTCATTATCGCAACACTCTATTCCATATTGTTGACCCTTATTTGCCTGCCATGTACCTGCTTAGCCGCTCCCACCCCGCCAAAAGAGCTTTTATTACCGGTGCCGCTTCCGGCCTGGGAAAAGCATTTTGTATAGAACTGGCCAAAGACGGCTGGAATCTCGGTATGGCAGATATCAATGTAAAAGAACTGGAAACGGCCGCAGCAGAAATTTCCGCCCTTGGCGGAAGAACATGGCTGTACCCGCTCGACGTATCTGACAAAGAACAATATGCCAAAGTGGCCCAGGCTTTTCTGGCCGATGCCGGTGGGATTGACCTGCTGTTTAACAATGCCGGCGTAGGCGATGGCGGAGCTTTTGAAGAGTACGGACTGGAAAACTACGAGTGGATGGTGGGTATTAACCAGATGGGGGTGGTATATGGCTGCCATTATTTTATCCCGGCGATGAAAAAACAACGTTCCGGTCATATTCTTAACACCGCCAGCGCCGCGGCCATCGGCTGCGCTCCCACTATGGGGGCCTATAATATGACCAAAGCCGCCGTAGTAGCCATCAGCGAAACCCTGTATGGCGAGTTGATGGACCATAATATCCAGGTATCCTGTATCCAACCCACTTATTTCAGAACCAATGTGGTGCAGTATGCCCGCGGCGGCGAACTCGTGAAAAAAGCCACCCAGCTTTTCATCGAAAAATCCGGACTGGAAGCCGATACCGTAGCGCAGGAAATACTGAACCGTGCCGGGAAAAAGGAATTCTATATCATCCTTCCCGAAGCTGCCAGAAAAATGTGGCTCTTCAAACGACTGGCTCCTACCTGGTTCAGAAAAAAAGTAAAGGAACAGTTCATGGCAGCCATGAGCAAAGCCATGCGTAGAAAATAAACGCTGCACAAATTATCTTATATGACAGCCAACCAGCTATTCAGTCTCGAAGGAAAAGTGGCCCTGATTACCGGCGCCAGTAAAGGTATTGGCGAAGCCATTGCCCGGATGTTGGCAGCCTGCGGCGCCAAAGTGGTCATCAACTCGCGCAAACAGGAAGAATTAGACAAGGTAGCAGCTGATATCAATGCAGCAGGTGGCATCTGTACCGGTATTGCGGCCAATGCAGGCGAGATCCCTGCCTGTAAAGAACTGGTAGAAAAAACAGTGGCACTTTACGGTGGCATTGATATACTGGTGAACAATGCCGCTTCCAACCCGGTATACGGACCAGTAGTGAATTGTGAAGAATGGGCTTTTGATAAGATCATGAACGTAAATGTGAAAGCGCCTTTTGAACTGGGCAAACTGGTGTATCCCATCATGAAAGAACGCGGTGGTGGCAGTGTGATCAATATCAGTTCCATTGCCGGACTCACCCCCGATCCCGGACTGGGCATGTACTCTGTATCTAAAGCGGCTTTGAATATGCTCACCAAAGTAACCGCCAAAGAATGGGGGGCTGATGGCATCCGGGTAAATGCGATTTGTCCGGGACTGATCAAAACCAAATTCTCAGAAGCCCTTTGGCAGAACGAGAAATGGCTGAACCATTTTGTAAAGCAACTCCCGATTGCCCGCATGGGAACCGTAGAAGAAATTGCCGGCCTGGCACTCTTCCTCGCTTCTGATGCTTCGGGTTATTGCACGGGCACCCTATTTACAGCAGACGGTGGCGTAACCATCTAACCCCTCTGCGAAACCTCCGCTTCTCTTTTCTCTGCGGTGAAAAAAATTAGCCTGAGTAGCTACCTAACTGATCAAACCTATTGTATGGAATCCGTATTTGCCACCGAACGCCTCAAAGAACTCTTACCCAAAGTAAACGTCTTTGTAGAAGAAGAATTGATCCCACTTGAGAAAGAACACACCACCCGTCCTTTCAAACAAACCGAAAAAATTCTCGCTGAAAAAAGAGAAAAGGTAAAAGCGCTCGGACTCTGGAACCTGCATCTGCCCAAAGCTGAAGGTGGGCAGGGTTTAACATTGTGCGAGTTCGGACAGGTGAGCGAAGTATTATCGCTGGCACCTTACTACGGGCAATACACTTTCAACTGCCAGGCACCCGATATCGGCAACACAGAACTCATCAGCAAATTTGCATCGGAAGAGATCAAACAAAAATTTCTCCATCCTTTACTGGAAGGAAAGATCCGCAGTTGTTTCTCCATGACAGAACCGGAATTTGCAGGTTCTAATCCTACACGCCTGGCCACAACGGCCGTAAGAGAGGGAGATGAATATGTGATCAATGGCCACAAATGGTTTACCTCTTCCGCCGATGGCGCTGCTTTTGCAGTGGTGATGGCTGTTACCAACCCCGAAGCCAAACCGCATGAGCGGGCCAGCATGATCATTGTACCCACTGATAATCCGGGCTTTCAGTTTGTTCGTAATATTCCCATCTTTGGCGAAACAGGCGAGGGCTGGGCAAGTCATGCAGAGATCAATTATGTAAACTGTCGTGTACCCGTAACCAACCTGATCGGTCAGGAAGGAATGGGATTCCGGTTGGCGCAGGAACGCCTGGGTCCGGGTCGCATACACCATTGCATGCGGTGGATCGGTATTGCCGAAAAAGCGTTTGACCTGATGTGCCAACGTGCCGCCACCCGCGAGCTGGAAGAAGGTGTGATGCTGGGAGAAAAACAATTCATCCAGGGTTTTATTGCCGAGAGCCGCGTAGAAATAGATGCGGCCCGTTTACTGGTATTACGCACTGCTTACAACATAGACCAGGTAGGTGCCAAAGCCGTGCGCGACCAGGTATCGGGCATCAAATTTTATGTGGCCAATATGGTGTTGAAAGTGCTCGACAGATCTATACAGGTGCATGGCGGCATGGGTTTAACCGATGAAACCATGCTGGCCAATCTGTACCAGCACGAACGCGGTGCCCGCATCTGGGATGGCGCCGATGAAGTGCATAAACAAAGTATGGCATTGAATATTTTGAAATCCTATGGCCTCGATATCCGGAAAAAAAGATAAGAAGTTCTGTAGTAAGAATTTTTTTTTCAACACAGAGGACACGGAGTAACAGAGATGCACAGAGAAATTATGTATGACTATGACTAGTAACCCAACATCTGCCGGGCAGGAACAGGAACTGGATCTGCCCGCATTGAACAACTATCTGAAACAACAGGGCGCATCGGTTGGTGAAGTAATTAGCTGTACCCGCTTTACCGGCGGCTATTCTAATCTTACCTACCTGCTACAAACAGCTGATAAAGCATATGTGTTACGCATGCCGCCGCATGGTGCCAATATCAAATCGGCGCACGATATGGGACGTGAGTTCCGGGTGCTGCAGGCA
>CALRQQ020000410.1:0-3804 GCA_943370345.1 Chitinophaga pinensis | reverse complement strand
GGTGGTTCACAAAGATGGTATCCATGCCTGCATTGTTGCCTCCCTCAATATCGGCGTCCTGGTTATCGCCGATCATGATACTTTCATCGGCCTGGGCGCCTGCTTTGCTGAAAGCATATTCAAATATTTCACGGTTGGGTTTTAAACTATTGCTGGCTTCAGACGTAATCACCTGGTCAAAAAATCCAGCGAGGTTGGCCTGCCTTATTTTCCCGTACTGTACTTTTTCAAAACCATTGGTTACAAGGTGCATCCGGTATTTTTTTTCCTGCAGGTACTGCAGAATTTCAACCGTGTAAGGGAAAAGCGTGTTTTTGGTGGGCAGTAATTCCAGAAATTCAGCCGCCATCCGGCGTGAGAGGGGCTCGTCGGCCAGTTTAAAATCGAGCAAAGCCAGCCACATTCTTTTCCAGCGCAGTTCATCCTGTTTGATGAAACCCTTGGTGTAGCGGTCCCATAAGCGGTGATTATGATAACTGTAACGGTCGTAAAAAGCGTCAAAATCAGGAATGCCTTTATCGCTGAGTGAAAGGGTTTGGTAGATTTCTTCCATGGCCTGCCTGGCATTGGTTTCAAAATCCCACAGTGTATGATCCAGGTCGAAGAATAAGTGCCGGTATTTCATAACGCAAAATACGAACTGTGCGGTAGGAACAACGGATCTGGTAAGTAAAAAAGTTCGTACTTCGCTATTCTAATTAATTACCCATGAATATCATTATCACAGGTGCTTCCAAAGGAATCGGCAAAGCAGTGGCAGAACAGTTTGCAGCGGCAGGTCATACATTACTCCTGTGCAGCCGCGGCGAAAAAGCCTTGTATGATACGATGTCTGCTTTGCAAACACAATACCCGCAATGTATTGTTAAAGCGAGACCGGTAGATATGTCTGTAACGGAAGAAATAAAAGCCTTTGGTGAATGGTGCCTGGGTTTTGGCATTCCGGATGTGCTGGTCAATAATGCCGGACAGTTTTTGCCCGGCAGCGTACACAATGAACCTGAGGGCATACTGGAACAAATGATTGGAACCAATCTCTACAGTGCTTATCACCTCACACGTTCGCTGGTACCTGCGATGATGAAAGCCCAAAAGGGACATATTTTCAATATCTGTTCCATCGCATCTCTCAATGCCTATCCCAATGGCGGCAGTTACAGCATCAGCAAGTTTGCCTTACTGGGCTTCAGCAAAAACCTGCGCGAAGAACTGAAACCACATGGTGTGAAAGTAACAGCGGTTTGTCCGGGCGCTACCATGAGTGCCAGCTGGGATGGGTTTGCCATAGACCCCCAACGGATCATGGAAGCAGCAGATATTGCCAAAATGATTTACGCGGCGTCGCAATTATCACCGATGGCTGTTGTGGAAGATATTATTTTGAGGCCACAGTTGGGGGACCTGTGATAATGAGTGAATGAGTGGATGAGTGAGGGAGTGAATGAATGAATGATAGAATGATAGTATGATAGAATGGAAGAGAAAAGAATGGTTTTCTAATCCGCTAATCCGTCATCTGCTAATTCGTTAATTAATCACCCGCTAATAGTACCTGCCAGGCTTCTGCTACTTTTCCCTGATTGAGCAATGTAGCTGCATATTTGTGCAGTTCGTTTTCCATTTCTCCCGGGTTGATGGAAAAATACTGGATGATATTTTTCAGTTGCGCATCATCAAAAGCGGGATTGATCCCAGGCAGTTCGTGTACGTTACCGAGCATACCCAGGTGATTGCCTGTTAAAACAGGGCTGTTGCGGATGCCGGCGGGCAGGGCATCTACGCCAATGCCTAACTGTGTATTGGGTTTGGGTACTTTGAAAAGATTGGTTTCGTCTACTTTACAGTACCAGTCGCCACCAAGTCGTGCTACGAGGTGCAATTTCCGCTGATCGATCTTGCCGTCATCGCCGAGAATACTTTCATCTACATGCATGCAGATCACTTCCGCGATCACCAGCTGACCGGCACCGCCTTCTTCACCCAGGCTTTTCACTTCATTTACTTTACACTCCAGTTTGATCTTTGCTTCTTTTACCATCGGAGCTTTTACCATGGATGCGGCTTCTTTGGTAAAACCGGCTTTTACAAACTCAT
The DNA here is from genome assembly GCA_943370345.1 of Chitinophaga pinensis. Classification (GTDB taxonomy): domain Bacteria; phylum Bacteroidota; class Bacteroidia; order Chitinophagales; family Chitinophagaceae; genus JJ008. The sequence continues at coordinate 1,710 of CALRQQ020000410.1, read as the reverse complement.
CTACTCCCTTTGGAAACTCGCAGCTCGCAAGACTGGCTTGTTGTACCATATCATAATCAACTATATTGATCACACACTCCGGCAGTTCCTGTACATTTTGCAGGGTATGTTTGGTAGTATTGTCTCTCACCCTTCTGGCAGGCGAAAAGATCACGATAGGTGGTTGTGAACTGAAGAGATTGAAAAAACTGAAGGGGCTCAGGTTTACATTACCCTCTTTATCGATGGTACTCGCAAAACAGATAGGCCTCGGCGCCACAGCGTGGTTGAGCCATTGTTGTTTTTCGGCGGTTCCTATTTTTGAAAAATCTATGAGCATGGATCAGCGAATTAGCGGATGACGGATTGACGGATTATTTTTAAGGTATTGTATGAAACCTCCGATCTTTTTACTTAGACTCATTGCTTTGTTGCTGAAATAGGTATAGGAGGAATCATCTATCATATTGGCTTTTTTAAGGATCGTGAACTGGTTAAAGACTTCACTGGAGGAACCTTTTGAATAGATAAGGAAACGGATAAATACCTTGTTGTTACCATATTCAAACCCCTCAGCAATATTATTCGAAATAGAGGAAGCTGCTGCTCTGAGCTGGTCCTTCATTCGGTAATCAGTTTTCAGATTGCCCTTCTCGCAAAACAGATAAACCTCTGCCGCAAAATCTACCGCTTCTTTCCAAAGAGGCATTTCTGTAAATGAGTAATAGCCAGCCATGTTTTTAGTTTACAAATCCGCTAATCCGTCATCCGCCAATCCGCGAATTCATTACACTAAAATATAAAACCCAGCTCCTCACGCAACCGTATTTATACGTAAACCCTCTCTCTAAAACACTATTTCTTTTTCTTCAGAATCGAAAAATCACTTTCTTCTGCTACAATCGTATTGCTGATCTTGCCGATACCTTCTATTTCCATTTCTACGGTATCACCCGCCTGTAACCATTGTTCCGTATAATTGGGGTCATTGAGTTTTCCTGTGCCGTTCAGTTCGAGAAAACAGCCTGTGCCAACGGTGCCGCTGCCGATCACATCACCCGGATGTATATCAGTGCCGTAAGCACAACGTTCAATGATCTCGGCAAAGGTCCAGTCCATATCGCCAACATTACCACTGCTTACCTGCACCCCGTTTACCCAGCATTTCATGAGCAGGTTCCAGCTTTTACCGGTATGTCCTTCTTTGCAGGGGATCTCGTACTGCTGCAGTTCGTCGAGCGTAACGAGGCAGGGACCGATCACAGTTGAAAAATCTTTTCCCTTGGCAGGTCCGAGATTCAGGAGCATTTCTTCCATCTGCAGTCTGCGGGCACTCATATCATTCATGATCATTAGTCCGCCAATGTATTGATCTGCTTCTTCGGCACTGATATTTCTTCCCTGTTTGCAAATTACGATGGCAGCTTCCAGTTCAAAATCCAGTTTCTCAAAATGATCGGGCATGCAACGGATCTCTCCGGGTCCCTGTATGCTGTGGTGATTGGTGAAATAGAAAATGGGGTACTGGTCAAATTCAGGGATCATTTCCACTTTACGGTTACGGCGTGCGGCGGCCACATGCTGGCGGAACGCATAACCATCTCTGCAGGAAGTAGGAAAGGGTACCGGTGCGAGTAACTGCATTTCTTCGATAGGTATCCCTTGTTCAGTACTGATCTTGCCTGATTTGATGGCGGCTTCCACTTTTTGTGCAATGGGATACATGTCATC
>CALRQQ020000409.1:0-3805 GCA_943370345.1 Chitinophaga pinensis | reverse complement strand
GGCAATAGAATAATGAATTTCATACTTCAATTTAAGTAATAAGTATTCACAGCTGCGTTGCCTCATTGTTTATTGGGGTCATATTCCACCATCCATTCAATGCCGTATTTATCCCGGAACATGGCAAAATAAGTGCCCCAGGGACTGTCTTCAATCGGCATTTCCACCGTACCACCGGCTGAGAGCCCATTGAAAAGTTTGTCTGCCTCGGCTTTACTATCAGCACTTACTGAGATCTTGCTCCGGTTTTCCTGCTCATTCACCGTTCCCAGAATTTCCGGCACATCATTGGCCATTAGTACGTTATTACCAATGGGAAGTGCAATATGCATGATCTTGTCGGCCTCTTTATCCGCCACGGGAAATTCAGGGCCAGCCAGGTCTTTAAAGCGAACGATCCGGGAAAATTCACCGCCGAAAACTGATTTATAAAAGGTAAAAGCTTCCTCAGCGTTGCCGTTAAAGTTGATGTGGGGATTGATCAGTGCCATGGTAATTGGTTTTTGTCAGGATTCAAATGTATCACTTAACAATTGAATAAATGGGTATAATGGCGACAAAAAGGGTGGTTAACTGCGACAACAGAAGAAATAAATAGAAAGACCATTGAAAGGGACTGATTGTAGCGGCTATCTCTGATAGTTTGCAGATATCCGGTTCATATTTCTTCCCGTGATTAAAATATTTTGTTGTTCAGATACTACTGAAACGGGATGTTAACTGGTTATTTTCTTTGCAACTACAATTGTATGGATATCAGTTTTGGATGCGCTGACCTTGTATTCAATTTTGAATGTCCTGAATTCACCAAAGCTGCTGTCCATAAGTTCTGCGATCATCTGATCCAGTTCATGGAAATAAAAAAAACTCCGGTCGCCGCTACTGGCTATTTGATAGCCTGATTTATCCGGATCGCCTTCTATGAAACTAATATAAAGCAAGCCGTTTTCAGTAAGTAACTGGTTACAGTCAGCGATCAGTTTTTTTCTGTCTGTGTTTGATAAATAAGGCAAACAAAATCCGCAAACTATTCCGTCATAAGTTGTTGTAAGCTGGTCAATTTCCCGGCTGTCCATTATGGCGAATCTTGCGTTCGGGTTATTCTTTTCAGCAAGTTCGATCATATTGGGTGCATTATCGATACCATAAATATCGAAGTCGGGCCTTTTGGATAAAATATATTTTGTGATATTACCGGGCCCGCAGCCAAGTTCAAGAATTTTAGCCTTCTCCTTAACAATAGCGTCACAAATAAAGTCATAGGTAGAATTGTACAGGTCCAGTCCCATGAACTTTTCCTGGTAAGCTGATGCAAGTTTGTTCCAGGTGTCAGCTGTTTCTTTATATCTGTCCGGGGGCATCATCTTTTCAAAATTACTATATGTGATCCTGGCATTTGAGTAATGTCCGATCCTTACAGCTTAACGACGGAGCAGACCTTGCAAATGCTCCCGTCCGCCGGCCTCCCATTCCGATCTCAGTATACTGAGAATAATACTGTCACGCCGGCTTCCCTGTGCCGTGGGCATATGATTGCGCAGGATCCCTTCTTCCACACAGCCGATGGCCTTCATGGCCGCCACACTGGCTGCATTACCGGCATCGGCGCGAAACTCACAACGCTCCAACCCCCAGGTCTCAAACACATAAGAGAGCAGCAACCATTTACAATGCCGGTTGAGTCCCGTACGCTGAAAGGCTTTGCCATACCAGGTGTACCCGAGTTGCGTGGTGAGCCAGCCCTGCTGGATATCATAAAAACGCGTACTCCCGGCATACTGCCCTGCCTGCTTGTCGTACACAATAAACGCATATTCCTTTTTATCCTCCCGGCTCCTTACAGCTGCGGCCAGATAATTCCGAAGGTTCACTTCCCCCGCAACTGTTACTAATCCGTATTTCCAGATCTCAGGTTCATGCAAGGAAAAGGGTAATAGGTGAACAAAGTCTTCTTCTGTAATGGGACGCAACAGTACACGGGAGTCTTCCAGGACAGGGGAGTGGGTGAAGATATCAATGGGCATTGCTGAATGGTTATAGGAACAAAGAAGCCAAGATACCAAAAGAAATCCCGGGAACCAAGATGCCAGGGGCCTGTAATGGCCCCAGGGAAAATGATCAAAAAGCTGCAGCGCACCTGAGAACTTTCACAGGGGTGGGTGCTTTTCTATTGATGCTTATTGTATTCTGGTTATATCTGCCCCTAACGCCCGTAGTCTGCCATCAATATCCTGATACCCCCGGTCGATCTGTTCAATATTCTGAATAATGCTTTTGCCGTCGGCACTCAGGGCCGCGATCAGCAGGGCCACGCCGGCACGGATATCGGGTGAACTCATGGTGATACCACGGAGCGATTGTTCGCGCTCGAGACCGATCACTACGGCACGGTGGGGATCGCAGAGCACGATACGGGCGCCCATATCAATGAGTTTGTCAACAAAGAATAATCGGCTTTCAAACATTTTCTGATGAATGAGTACGGACCCACTGGCCTGTATGGCCGTAACCAGTACAATGCTCAGCAGGTCGGGTGTGAAGCCCGGCCATGGGTGATCGTAGATCGTCATCACAGAGCCGTCGAGAAAGGTCTGGATCTCGTATTTTTCCTGCGAAGGAATATGGATATCATCGCCATTAATGTTCAATTGAATACCCAGCTGCCTGAATTTCTCCGGAATGATGCCAAGATGTTCCACCCCGGCATTCCTGATGGTGATATCGCTTTGGGTCATGGCCGCGAGTCCGATAAAGGAACCTACTTCGATCATATCGGGCAGCATGCGGTGATCGGTACCACCGAGATATGTTACACCTTCAATGGTCAGCAGGTTGCTGCCGATACCACTGATCTTCGCCCCCATGCGGTTGAGCATGCGGCAGAGTTGCTGAATATAAGGTTCACAGGCAGCATTGTAAATGGTAGTGGTACCCACGGCCATGGAAGCAGCCATTACAATATTGGCCGTACCGGTTACGGAGGGTTCATCGAGCAACAAGTTGGTGCCTTTGAGGTGCGGGGCTTCTAAATGAAAGAACCCGTCTTCTTCATGGTAGGTAAAGGAGGCGCCGAGTTTTTCAAAGCCAATGATATGTGTATCGAGCCGGCGACGGCCGATCTTATCGCCACCGGGTTTGGGAATAAAAGCGCGGCGGAAGCGGGCGAGGAGCGGACCGGCCAGCATTACCGAACCGCGGAGCCGTCCGCTTTTCTTTTTATACGCTTCACTGTGCAGATAATCGATATTCACTTCATCGGCCTGAAAGATACAGGTGCCCCGCTGTGGTCGTTCAATTGTTACATTCATTTCCCCCAGTAATTCGATCAGCAGGTTCACATCGATAATATCCGGTATATTGCTTACCGTTACTTTCTCCGGTGTGAGTAGTACCGCACTGATGATCTGCAGTGCCTCGTTCTTGGCACCTTGCGGGGTAATGTCACCACTGAGTTTCTTGCCGCCTCTTACTTCGAAGGAATACATAGGTTATTGCTATTAAGAATGATTGGTAGAATGGGGGCAAATTAGAGAAAATCCTTAATAATTAGCCAATGGACCTACTGAGTGAGTTTATCTAACATCAGGACTTTAGCTCATTTAATTGATCAATAAAATACAAGATTCCTCCTTCGTCGGAATCTTCATCCTCATCTTTATAGTCTTGCGTTACCCCTCCTTCGTTGGGGTGACAAAGTTTCTTAGAACTCCCTGTTTTCATCTTAAAAAATGGTTTGATAAATATCATATGCCCCTTGACATCCCGACGAAGGAGGAATCTTGTATTACAACAACTCTACAGGGAA
>CALRQQ020000408.1:0-3807 GCA_943370345.1 Chitinophaga pinensis | reverse complement strand
GGGGTCAAGACAGGTGTAAGCGACGCAGTGGCCGGCTCTGGTGTTATATCCGTACTGACCGGTACCGCAGTGGCATCCGGGACAGCTGCCGGATTGTTTTGTGTCACCACTGGCTTGTCCTTATCCGCTTCAGGTGCATTCACGTTGTTTTCAGGAGAAGGGATCCTTTTTGATTTTTTCCCTTTACCGGTCTTGAGTTGCGTGGATTTAGCATGATCATCTACGCTTACGATCCCACCCTTTTCCGGTGTATTGCTCTTTGCAGCTACAAGAGTGCCTGAGCCGGTTGAAGGTTGAACTATTTTATCCTGCTGCAGGTTAACTCCGGCAGAGGGCGTATTGACAGTATTTGCATCAGCGTTCTTTTGTGTTGCTGAACCGTTCGATATGTTATTCTTCTCTTCTGTTGCAAAAGTGGAGGCATCTGTTGTTGACTTTGTCACAGAAGCAGCGTTAGCTTCTTTAGTGGTGGCAATAGCAACCTTATCATTATTTTGCCAGATCCACCAGCCACCGAGACCGGCCATCAGCAAGCCGGCCAGGCAAAACCAGAAGATCAGTACCCTTCTTTTTTTACGTTCATTGATCCGTCGCTCCACTTCCAGCCATACCGGTGCGGAAGGTGGAAGGCGGAACTCCTCCATCTTTTCCTTGACGTCTTTATCAAATTCGTTATCCCGCATAATGGTCATTTTTAATCATTGATTTTCTTTCCACCCAACTGATGAGCAGGCTCCGGGCACGGGCATATTGTGACCGTGACGTACCATCCGAGATCCCCAGCATACTACCGATCTCCACATGTGTAAATCCTTCCACGGCATGCAGGTTGAAGATGGTCTGATAGCCGGTAGGCAATTGCCGGATCAGTTCGGCCAGTTCCCTGGCGGTCATTTTCACCTCGGCATCGTTGTCCACCACCGGGTGAAGCATATCGTTATTGTCAAAGGAAAGATCGGTACGGTAGCGGCTGTGCTTTTTCAGATAGTTCAGGGCGGTGGTCACCATGATCCGGCGGATCCACGCGCCCAGGGGACCTGCTGCTTTCCAGGTATGCAGGTGCCGATATACCTTGACAAATCCATCCTGCAACACATCTTCCGCATCGGCCTGCGATTTGGTATAGCGATAACACACCCCCAGCATCTGCTCCGCAAAGCGGTCGTACAGTTCTTTCTGGGCAGCTGGTTTGCCTTTGAGGCAGTTCTTTACCAATTGGTGCTCATCCATGGTTGTGTATACAGACTGACTGACATCAGGTTCTCCCCCTCCGTTGCACGGGAATAAGGTTTTTTAAAAAAAGTTTTGTTCCTGCAGATAGCGAAGCTGGCGGATAAATCCAGCCCAGACCTTTGCCGAATCGGGGTGTTTATAAAATGTAAAAAATAGTTGTCGCGTGGCGGGCAGATTGCGGCCAAACGAATAGTAATAAACAACGAGGTTCAGGGCGATCTCTTTCCGGAGTCCGTCATCCTGGGCAATGTCGTCGTCCAATGGCTGGTAAGGGACAGCCCCCAGTTTTCGGAGGTTTTCCAGTATAGTGGCATTCTCCTCTTTGGTGCCGGGTATTACCTGCACTTTACCGGCCCGGTAACGAACTGTAATACTGCTTACACTCATCGGGCCGTTTCCGGTGGTATCTTCATAACCACAGGCAAAACAGGTGAAGAAATACCCGTATTGTTCATGAAAGTCATAGAGGAACAACTTGTCTTTGGTGATGATCGTATTCCCGGCAAAGAGTTTGGCCACCTGCTGGTATTTATTCGTTCCGGTATTTTTAAATACATACAATTCATCGCAACAATGCGCGCCACCGGTATAATTGTAGATGAGTAATTCTTTTCGTCCGTCTTTATCCAGGTCGGCAATAACATGATCGGCATAAACGGCTTCTACGGAAGCGGGATCTCCCATACTTTTCAGAAAAGCGGCCAGTGTCCTCGTCTTTTTATCTTTCATCAGTAGCACCACTTTTCCGGTTGCCTTTATTTTCTCTCCTTCCTGGAAAAAGAGGATCGTGGGATCAGCCGGAACATCCAGCGCACTGTCGCGGGCATACATCACCGAATCTGTTTCAACCTGAGCATGCGCCGGGTGAATAACGGAAACAGTAAGAAGCAGCAACAGAACTGGAAGTGAATGACGCATGTAACAGGTTTGGATAAAGGTAAAAAAAAGGCTGCCAAATGAATGGCAACCTTTAAACGTGTCTGCTTTATGACTCGTCTGCTATCTTAAATAGCCTTAGAATGCAGGATCTGTCGGGGTGTTGGGGTTATTATCCCTTTCCCGCAGCGGATAAGGCATCAGGTTTCTTTTACGTTCCGCATTGGGACGGCCGAATCGACGCATGTCTTCCAGTTTATGTCCGGACATGTATAATTCTATCGTGCGGTGTTTGTAAATGGAATCCAGCAACTGTGCCTGGGTGAATGAACCGGTGATCGTGGGCAATCCGGCTCCTACACCAAAGGGATCGGCCGCAGGTAACTTGGTGACGATTTTATTCAGTTCTGTCAGGGTATTGGTCAGGTCGGGTGAACTGGCCCTGGCATAACACTCTGCCTTGATCAGGGTGATCTCACCGGGCAGATACACCGGGAAAGCAGTTCCGGCTGCATTACCGAATCCATTGATGCGGAAACGCGGCTGGATCGTGGCATTGATACTGGTAAAGAAAGACACCCTTCTGTCGGCGAAATCAGGCTGTAAACCGGTTACCAGTCCGAGTGTGGAGTCTTTCACCTGTACCACGTTATTGGTGGAGGTGGCCACTTCAAAAATGGGATTGAGCGAAAGAGCGTCATAATTGAAGGTGGACTTTTTTGTCAGGTCCACCGCATTGGCGGCGGTCAATGCCTGGGCATACAAGCCGGCATATAATGAATACCGCGCTTTCAGGGCATTCAGTGTATTGGGGATATCGATACCGGCCGGTACACTGGAAATAAAGGAAGCACTGATCGCGTTGGCTGTGATCTTGGCCATGGCATTATCGAGTACCGCAATGGCCTGTTTGAATCCATCCACGCGGTCAATAAAGGTTACATTGGTCCCTGTGGTGGCAGGTACTTTCTCCCAGAACTGGGCCATATCGCCGATCGAAAGTGCCTTGAAGATACTGGCATAGGCGATCAGTCCGCTGGCATAATTCTTATCTGATAAGGCATCGGCACTGGCGATCACTTTATCCGCATCATAGATCACTTTATTGCAGGTGGTCCAGAATGTGGTCAGCATGGTATTGTTGCCATCCACCGCATTACCACCGGTTGCCACCTGTACTTCGGCGGTATTACCGGCATTCACCACAAACAATTCATTGGTGGTAAGTCCGTTGATGGTAACCAGATTATACAGTGTACTGCCGCGGCCGAGCGTGTACACACGTTGCAGGCCCACCACTACACCGGTGAGGCCTTTGGGTGAACTGAACACCTGTTCATCCGTAGCCGCATTCGGGTTGGAAAAATCCTTTTTACAACCCGAGGGAATAACAGCAACACCGGCCAGCGCTGCTATCATCGTATATTTTTTAAGACTATTCTTCATGATGTTTCTTTTTGTCGGTTTAGAATTTAGCAGATAAGGAAACGCTGAATGTTTTCGGGATCGGCACTGAACCAAAATCGATACCGCGCAGGATGGTACTCTGACCGCCGGCATTTACTTCAGGATCGTATCCTTTGTAATTATCCCAGCTGATCAGGTTGCGTCCGCTGACACTGAGGGTAACATCTTTGAACATTTTCAGGTTACCAAAAGCATAACTGAGGGAGATCTCACGGAGTTTGACAAATGAGC
>CALRQQ020000407.1:0-3808 GCA_943370345.1 Chitinophaga pinensis | reverse complement strand
TGTGTGAACAAGATGGACGCCTTCATTCACAAAACCATCGAGTACTACAAGGGCATCCGCCTGGATGATATTCATGAACAGGTAGAATTCATGAAGCTATTTACAGATGCTATTGAACTCTGTAATATGCAGAACCCCAAGATCGTGTTTGATGTACATGTAGAGCAGCCGGTTAGCTTCCGATGCGATGCGTTCCGTTTATCGGTGATCCTGAATAACCTGATCTCCAACGCGGTAAAATACCAGCGCAGTGAAGAACCACATCCTAGTGTAAAATTATCGGCCGTGGTAAATGAGAAAAATGCCACGATCCATATCGAAGACAATGGAGTAGGCATCATAGAAGAGCACCTCAATAAAATTTTCCAGATCTTTTTCCGCAGTACCGATTTCAAGAATGGATTGGGGATTGGTCTTTACATTGTAAAAGAGGCATTGACCCGTATCGGTGGCGAAATTTTTGTACGATCAGAATATGGGAAGGGAACGGCCTTCACACTGGTGATCCCTAACCAGCCTTTACCGGAAAGTTAGATCGGTTTATTCGTAAGTGTATTCGATGCGGCCAATCAATTTCTTATCCTTATCAAAGCCCAGTTCTTTCTGTTTCAGGCCCTTGTCTGTGTAAGTGTATTTCCAGATAATATAACTGGCGCTGCTCATCGATACCTGCGTCATCTGGCTAACCCGGCCATTGGCATCGTATTCATACTGAAAATCGGGGATCAGTTTTTTTAGCCGGCTGTTGTAACGTACAATATCTGTGAGCTTTTTATTGGCATCGTAGTAGTAATAATAGGTTTCCAGCGTTCGGTTCTTTTTCTTCCAGTGCTCTTCGGCTATCAGTCCCTGCTCATCTTTGAGGAAAACAACGGTTACCGTATCCGTTTTGTTTTTGATCTTCAGCATTTGTACCGGCGCACCCGTACTGTCGTACTGCCATTCGTGTGCTTCTGTTAACGTGCTTTTCATGGCGGTATCGGTGGTGGTAAGAACGATCTTCTGTACCTGCCCTTTATCGGTATAGAAATATTCTGTACGTGTATCTATATTGAGACTGCCCGATTGGGTTCTTTTCAGTTTACTCAGTTCATAAAAACGATTGGTAACGGCAGAACGGCCGGCGGAAGTGGCTGTGCTCAGGGTAATACGTTTGCCATCCATGCTGATATCTTCCTCCAGCTGAAAACCTTCGGTAAGACTGTTATCTGCCTCATAACTGGTGGCTTTGATCTTCTTCACTTTCTGCGAACGCAGCAGTTTGTACTGCTCATTGCTGAGTTGGGTAGAAATAATATCATTAAAATAATACTGCCCAAAACCGGTAGCAAAGAAGCAACTGCAGATAAGAACCAGGAAGAAACGCATCGGGCTAATTTTTGCCAAAGGTCAGGTACAGTTTTCAACAATCCAAAAACAGTGCTGCCAGCCTCTTGCTGCAATCAGATAGTTCTGTATTTTTAATCAAACGTTAACAAGTGTCGCATTTAAAGGAAAGAGAAGGAAAAGACTGTTTAAACTGCGGAGCCACCGTTCAGGGCCGCTACTGCCATATTTGTGGGCAGGAGAATATTGAACCCAAAGAGAGTTTCTGGCACCTGGTTACCCATTTTGCCTACGATGTTACCCATTTTGATGGCAAGTTCTTCAGTACGCTGCGATACCTGCTGTTTAAACCCGGGTTTCTGTCGAAGGAATACCTGCGGGGTAAACGGGCTTCGTACCTGCACCCGATCAGGATGTATGTATTTACCTCGGCTTTCTTCTTTCTTGTATTCTTCAGCCTGCATAAGGAAGAAGAAGTGGTCAAGATCAATGAAACAGACCCTTCGGCGGCCCAGGTAATGAAGAACCTGGAAAAAAAGAAAGCGGATCTGCAGGAGAGCCTGAACGATAGTATGCCTTCCATGGCCCGAAAACCCATGCTGAAAGCGATCCAGCTGGTGGATAGTGATATGGCTACGCTGCGAAGAGATACCACGGCTAAAAAAAGACTGAAATCGGAAGGAAGTAATTTCAATATCTTCTCTATTTCCGCTAACGACCAACGCTATCGTACCGAAAAAGAATACGATTCATTGCAACAAACAATGTCTCCCGGCGCGCGGGATAATTTTATTGAGCGAAAGTTTGCCCTGCAGAATCTGCACCTGCGCGAAAAATACAAGAACGACGGGAAAGCCATCTGGACAGCCATCTTCTCCAAATTCCGGCACCTCTTTCCCCAGATGATGTTTGTGTCACTGCCATTATTTGCCCTGCTGCTGCAGTTGCTCTACTCGCGGAAGAAAAGCTTCTTCTATGTAAACCATGTGGTGTACACGATCCATCTGTATTGTGCCACTTTTATCATCATTTTACTGGGGATACTGATAGACCTGCAGATGGGTAATATGGGAATGAAAGGCGCCGATTGGATTTCTGCTGTATTTGGTCTTTTTGTGATCTTTTACTGGTATAAATCCATGCGCAATTTTTACGAACAGCGCAGAGGCAAAACCCTGCTGAAGTATTTCCTGTTAGGTTTCCTGTCGATCTTTCTGATGGTGATTATCTTTACAGTCTTTTTTATTTTCTCGGCCATGGCCATTTAAATTGATAGGTATGCAAAACAAGACAGATAGTTTTTTACGGTTGGTGAAGATCATGGATGAGTTACGCGAGCAATGTCCCTGGGATAAAAAGCAGACCATTCACACCCTCCGCCCACTGACCATCGAAGAAACCTATGAACTGGCCGATGCCATTACAGCAGACGACTGGAAAGGTATCAAAGAAGAACTAGGCGATATGATGCTGCATATCCTATTTTATGCAAAGATCGGATCAGAACAAAAACAGTTTGAGCTGGAAGATGTGCTGAATGGTATCTGTGAAAAACTCATCTTCCGCCATCCGCATATTTACAGCGATGTAAAAGTTTCGGGCGAGGAGGAAGTGAAACAGAACTGGGAGAAACTCAAAATGAAAGAAGGCAATAAAAAATCAGTGCTGGGAGGGGTACCACCTTCGTTGCCGGCCGTGGTAAAAGCCACCCGAATCCAGGAAAAAGCCAAACAGGTGGGGTTTGAGTGGGATAACAAGGAAGATGTATGGAAGAAGGTGGAAGAGGAGATTGGCGAGCTGAAAGAAGCTATACAACTGGCTTCGCAGGAGAAGATAGAGGAAGAATTCGGGGATGTATTGTTCAGCATGATTAATTATGCACGGTTTTTGCAGGTAGATGCCGAAGGGGTACTGGAGAAAACCAATCAGAAATTTATCCAACGCTTCAAACAGATGGAAAGCATCGCAGAAGGGCAGGGCATGCAGCTGCAGAACCTGACACTGGCCCAGATGGATGCTATCTGGAATGAAGTGAAAAAGCAAAACAGACTTACTTGATCCACTCATTACGACAGGCGGCATATAAGCACGGTTACCTTATCATCACCGCCGCATGGCTGTATACCATCTCATTTATTTTCATCAATTACTGGAGTTATCATTCTACCCCCAAAAAAGTACAAGGCAAACTGGAACAACGCCTGCGAACACTGGAGGCGGAGTTCAACGAAGTATCGGCCGATACAGCCCTGCTGCAATCACTCCTGTTGCAATCCCCTGAAATAAAAGATCCCCTGCAAGGCGAGATCGGATTGTTTCTTTACGAAGCCCGGATAGATAACCAGCCATCTTCGCTGGTGTACTGGAATACCAACCGCATGTACATCAACAGCGAAGATCTATTGCTGAAGGAGGGCAGTTATTTTATCGGTAACCAGAACGGCGATTTTGAAATGTTGCGTAAGGAAGTGGAACTACGTGG
>CALRQQ020000406.1:0-3816 GCA_943370345.1 Chitinophaga pinensis | reverse complement strand
AAATCCTTGTTAAGACTCTAGGCAAAAATCCAACTCAGCAACAATTAATCGAATCACTTAATACATTTATAGAAGTCTTCAGAGCCTTAACAGACACGCCAACAAATACAGTTCACGGACTTTGGACAGAACTTTTTTTAATTGATAATTCAAAAAACCCTTTGATTCTTTTGAACTATTGGCATAATACACCCGAAGAAAAATTTGACTTTAACGCTGGGATTGAAAAAATTGAAGTAAAAAGTAATTCAAGCTTTGAGCGTCATCATATATTTTCTTCTGAGCAACTAAATCCTCCAATAGGAACGCATGTTTTAATAGCTTCTATATTTGTAAGGCAAAATAACTCTGGCCAAAGTATCCAGCAACTTCTAAACAGTATTACGATTAAAATAAATCACAATATTGATTTAACAGCTAAACTATACAATATCGTTTGCAAAACACTTGGCAACTCATTAGAGCAATCTATTAAAATAAAGTTTGATTATAACATAGCTAAGGATTCCTTACTATTCTACCCACACCAAGAAATTAGCAAAATTGAAGAATTAAATATTCCGAACGAAGTTTCAGAGGTAAAATATAAGTCAGATTTATCAAAAATCAACCATATTGATTTAGTATCATTAGAAAATCTTGGCGAACTATTCAAGAGTATATAGTCATACAGTCAAAAGCAATATTTGTAATCGTTAGGTTATCTTAGTCTTCGCAGAGTCTCCTTTCATGATTAATCTCCGCATCTATTTCTCCAAGGAAGACCCTGTGGTCAGAGTGCTGCAACCAATACCACAATTATTGTGCTGAGTAACTACGCAGACCTGCTACCTTATATGGCATATGGTATTACCGGTATACTGTTTAACAAAACAGATAATAAAGAAAAAAGGTGACGGATAAAACGTTTATCAGACAGCTAGAAAAGAAACTATAAGTACTGTACCACACCCCTACTTTTCAGGCGTACATCAACCCTACGCTGACTTTATCCGAAGAGCGGCAACATACCTAGTTTCGGAAACTGGTTGAAAAGAAAAATTTCTTCCTCTGATATAGATAAGTGCTATTCAGGATTACAATACGGCGAAGTGATGTTATAAATTAACTCCTGCTGGGAAGCCTCCTTCCAAACAAAGTCATTTATACAAACTCAAAACACAGCTAGAACTGTTTTTACCACCCGGGGAATAATGTGCGATGGATAAAGAGATTTTCAACTCTTTGCCTGGCCAGGTATATATGTAATTGGTAAGCGAACCGCCGGTTGATTTATCGTAATCGGTTGTTTTTAGTTCCGGATCGGGGATGTACCCAAATGTATTTTTTAATTCGTCCAGAACAGCTACCTGCGCTTTCACCGACTGGCCATAGTCAGGCGTTTCGGTTGGATAGTTGTAGTAATAGTGCGCATGACTGGAGATAAGACTGTCTTTGATGGTAATAATATCAGTTAAGTTTTGCAGGTTGGGACTTTGATAATGGTACAGCAATGACATCGTGCGTGACACACCCGTTTTGTATACATAATACTTTCCGGGTTGTGTGGTAAAAAGATCCGGTCTTTGTTTTTCCAGGCTATCTGCCCGCATACCGATGACCCAACCGGTTTTTGTTTGATAGTCGAGTATGGATTGCTCCACCTGATTACCCAGATTGCGTTGTCTTTTTCTTTCCAGTTTGATCTTGACGATTTCCATGGTCTTTTCTTCGTTGAAATCGGCTATATCAGCTGCTTTCTCAAATGCAGCGATCGCCGAATCGAGCTGATTGTTAAAAGCGGCATTTTTGGCCGAAAGCTCTTTCAGCGTCATGATCTTCAGGTATAGGATCTTGGCATTGGCCGCTCCCAGTTTTGTGGCAGCTTCTTCTATATACTCCAAAGCTGCACGCATATCACCTTTGCCATAACTCTCTTCCGCCAATAAATACGCGGCTTTGGCTTCGAGTGGATTCGTTTGCGAAAAAGAACTTGTACCGATACCTGTAAAAACAAAGAACAAGAGGAGAAAAACTGTCAGATAACGAAAAGTTGCACGCATAGTTATTATTAATAGGATAAAAGTAAGCCGTTTTATCAACCGGATAGTTTGATGCAGAATACCGGCAACTTACAGCATCTTTTGCATACAGAAGCCGGTGCTGCTATACATTAACCTTCCTTGCCCGCACCAATCCCCATACTGTTAACCCCAAACCCAGCAGGATCAGCAAACCACATAATACCAGTGTGGTGTATACCAGTACGCTGGAACCAGCTACGGGTGGTGGATACGCTTTGTTCAAGGCGGGCATCTGCGAAGAGGATTGGCCGATGATAGCGGCTATCATGCCTGCCACCCCATTGAGCCAGGTACCTGCCTGCGTGCTTACAAACCAGAGGCGCAGTTGCAGGGGACTGAGAACCATCTCGCGCAGCAAAAAACCCAGCACCACCAGTAATACACCATTAGCCGTAAACTGGATATGCGCCATTACCAGAGCCCGGTACCAGGCAACAGCATCGGGCGGGATCAATCCCACGAGGCAGCCCAGGGTTATCTGGATCACGCCCAGTAAGAGGGTTAGAAAACGAATCCGTTCGGTTAGTGTGGATTGCTTCATAGCAGGATTTTATAATAAGAAGGGAGCATCCAACAAAATACAAAAGACCGCTGAATCAATCAAGTACAGGCCAATGTCTGGGATAGTCGTACTTACCAACCCTGAGTCTTTCAACAAAATCCCGCTTTCTTTGTTTTTAAGCAGCCGCAGGTGATTGTTAAATCTGGCTGGCACCCCTGAAAACTGTTGTATGAGCGAAAACCCAACCCCCTATTCCATTCCGCAATGGCTCCTGCAGTCGCAGATCTATTCAGTAGTGGTGATCGATATGACCGGGCATTACCGGTTCGTAAACGATTGTTTCCGCAACCGCTTCTCCTTTCTCAACCACGATTTTGTGGGAATGCCTATCCAGGATACCATCCACCCCGATGATTGGGATGCCTGTTACGAAACGTCTATGCGCTGTTTCCAGCAACCGCAAACACCTCAATATGTGCGCATCCGTAAACCCGCCAATGAAGCGGGTCATTATTACTGGACCGACTGGGAATTTTCTCCCTTATTCAACCCGGCGGGCGAACCGGCAGGCGTTCTCTGTATCGGGCATGATATTACGGAGCGGAAAAAAACAGAGAACAAAGTGGCGATGCAGAAAGAGAAACTGAAAGAGATAGCCTGGCAGCAATCGCACCAGTTGCGCTCGCCGGTGGTGAATATTCTCGGTTGCCTGCAACTGATCCGCAATGAAAAAGGACTGATTTCGGAAGAAGAGAAAAATCGCTTGTTTGAAGATATCAAACAGGAACTATCTTATCTCGACAGCATCATTCACCAGATCGTAGCCGGCTCCCGCGCTGCTGAATAAAAACGCCCATTACACAAAGCCACACACCGTTCATCCGGTTTTTAGTACGTCAAACATACATTTTACTTAATTAGTCTACTATTTTGGTAGGTTAAATAAATGCACCTATATTTGCTGCTCCAAATTAAAAACCTGTTTCACATGTCCGCCTTTTTATCGCTACGCCGATGTTGTTGCTGAACTGATGTATTCTTAACAGGATCCCTGAACATTTATTATTTATTATTTATTATTTATTATTTACCTATTCACCCGGAAGCTGTGTATTCGCTGCACTGTTCCCGGGACTAAACACGACTTTTATGAAGCAAGCAAAAAAATTACCATTTCTCTTCACCTTATTACTCTCCCTGTTTTCCCTGTCGCTGTTTGCACAAACAGCCACTATTAAAGGAACCGTAAAA
>CALRQQ020000405.1:0-3829 GCA_943370345.1 Chitinophaga pinensis | reverse complement strand
TATTAATCCCTATATGGAATTTAATAAAGGTTATCCGAGATCCGTAACGCCCCTGATCTATCTGGTAGGGGGGATCGCATCGTTGATCTCCGCAATCCTGCTTGGACGATTGTCCGATAAAGTGGGGAAACTGAACGTTTTTCTCTGGTGTGTGCCGCTATCTTTTATCATGGTCATCCTGATCACCAATATGCCCACATTGCCTTTTGCAATTGTATTGAGTTTTTTCGCGATCTGGTTTGCATTGGCTACCGGACGGGCCGTTACTTCACAAACCATGGTAAGCAGCGTAACAGGATCCGCCGGCCGGGGAAGTTTCATGAGCCTCAACAGCAGCATCCAGCACCTGGGTACCGGTGTGGCCGCCCTGGTATCAGGATTCATTGTAAAAACCAATGACAACAGGCAATTGCTCCATTATGAATGGGTGGGATACTTATCCGTAGCTGTTTTATGTATTGCGCTACTGCTTGGTTATTATTTGTTCAGAAAAACAGATACTAATCCGAAAGCCGCCTTATAATACCCGATAAACCGGGTATTGCATATGCACCGGCTCAAACCAGGGCGATTGCTGGTATACAAAATTGAGTTGCGCTCTGCCATCTTTGGCGAACGCTGTATCGGTAGCCCTGCGCTGATCCATTTTTAGCTGCAATTCTTTATTGTTGCGCAGATATTCCGAAGCTATATCTTCAAAGGCATACGCAGAATAGCCTTCTTTCTGTCCCAACACCGCATCAAAGAAATTCCAGGCAAAATAGGAGTCCTCAGCTGTTGGCTCAAGCGTCTCGATCAGGAACCGGTTTGCTACCTGGTTCATCGGTATATACCAATCCCCTTTACGGAATCGGATCTTTTGAATAATCGTCGATGTTTTCACGTCCGTATTCAGGTGATGCATTTCATACTGCCGGGCCGATGATTTATAGTCGGCGATCTTATAGACTTCCACTTCGATCACCGTATCTTTTTTCAATGGGATCATCTGCACTTTATTCAGCTGTAACAGCTCCGTTACTTTCCACCAGCCCTGCGGTAGAATATAGGCTTTGGGCTTTTTTACAAACGTGACCGGTTTGAAATAATTATAGATCTTTACCGACTGCTCAAACGGCTTTGACCTGTCGTAAAATAAACGGGGAAAACCGGACACTTCACTGGGCTTCTGACCAGACTGATATCCTTTGTACAACACTTCTTTAAACCCAGAACGATCCAGGGTCCAGGCAAGCGGAAACTGCTCCTGTACTTTCATGCGTTCTTTTGTTAGCGCCCGCAGTTGTTTTATCTTTTCGCTGTTGGCTGCTGTGAACTCAATAAAGGATTGCATCAGGGAATAGGTCGATCGTACCCGCTGTTCATACGATTTAAGCATATGGGTTTCCGGCACAAAACTGAACGTGTGCCAGAGAGCAGCATACCCGCTGGCATAACGCGGGCTATCCCAGTATTCACTCCAGCCATTCTCGGGTTTATCACCCCAGGCATTTACATAAGGCACCAGGTCATAGCCTTTCTGTTTCATCAGTCCATAAAGTGCTGGTTCAAATTCCTTATTGATATAGTCGCCCATCACACCGCCTAATTTGCTGCTCTGGGTTGTAAGAAGGGTCATGATATGCTGGTAGTCGGCTCCGTCGCTTACATGATTATCTACAAACACATCCGGATCGGTCAGCTGGAAGATCTGTGCAAAGGAACGGGCTTCTTTGGAATCACTCTTGATGGCATCCCTGTTCAGGTCAAGGTTCTGAGCGTTACCCCGGAAACCAAATTCGTCCGGACCATTCTGATCTACCCGGTAATTGGCACTACGGTTCAGGCACCCGCCAATATTATAAACCGGGATAAAGGCCAGGACTACATTATCAGGGATTTTATATTTACCGGTAACAATATCCCTGGCCAGTAACATACTCGCATCAATACCATCCGGTTCACCGGGATGGATGCCGTTATTGATCAGCAGGATCCGCTTATTGTTCTTTCTGATCTGTTCAAAATTATAATCCCCGTTATTAGCCACTACAACCAGGTGTAAAGGAAACCCCGCATCCGATGGCCCCATGGTCAGCATCTTTACTTTACCGGATTTTTCATCCAGTTTTTTCCACCAGTCAATGATCTCAGGGTAGGTGGGTGTTTGCTTGCCACCGGATTGTTCGAAGCGAGTAGGGATGTTTTGCGCCACAGCAGGAAGGAAAGTCTGCAGCAGGAATACTGCAATAATGAATTGTTTCTTCATATATAAAATACAATGAGGTGAACAGAATCAGTTTTGGTAAAAGGAAATGGGTTTTCCTTTCCATTAAAGATAATGAAGGTGAAGATGTAAAGAATAACGGGTGTAAAAATAATAGGATGGCAGCTCGGAAATTTTAGCCGGGAATCCCGAAATATCGGGAGGGGAGAGCGGGACGGTTTTCTGCTGCGTAACAAAATTAGTGGCCACCTGTATTTTGCCGCAGACTATAATCCGTGATGATCCGTGAAATCCGTGGCTCTGTATTTTTCGTGTCCCTTCGTGTGTTTTCGTGGCCAACCCAAAGACGCAGGCTTAGCTATTGCATTGTGGCAAAAAAAAAGCACTCCCTCACAGGAATGCTTTCAAAAAATATACAGCAACAGCTTACTTCGAAGCGGCGTTGGCTTTCTTCGCCAGTTTGCTTTTCAGGTTAGCTGCTTTGTTAGCGTGGATAATACCGCGTTTGGCCAGTTTGTCAATCATGCTGGCTACATCGGGAAATTTCTCGCCCATTTCTTTACCGGGGGCCGCTTTCAGGTCACGGATCGCGTTACGGGTGGTCTTTCCGTAATACTTGTTTCTGTCACGACGTTTAGCCGCCTGGCGGGCATCCTTTTTTGTTGCACTGTGATTAGCCATCTAATAATTGATTTAAGGATTGCAAAGGTAAGGCTGTGGAGGCTTTCCACCAAATTTCAGTCAGATTTATTACAAAATCAGGTGCCGGACGGAACCTTTCTATCTGCCCGGGGTTATAGGATATAAGTCGCTGAATGCCACAGGGTAACATTTAACCCGCCTTTTCCGGCAGTGCGGGACGGGTTTTCCCTTTTTTCAGCGATATTTGTGACCCGATTTTTCACCAGTATTTTAATAACCTCTTTCATGAAGGATTTTTCCTATATCACTAACTCCCACCCGGAGTATATTGAAAACCTGTACCGTGATTTCCTGAAGGATCCTGCTACCGTGGACCCTGAGATCAAAAAGTTTTTCGAAGGATTTGATTTTGCTATGAGCAGTGCAGCGGGTGTCAATGGTAAGGCCGGTGTCATTACTGAAGCACCTTCTGCCATGGCATATGCAGGATCTTCGGATACAGACTGGCAGCGTGAATTAAGGGCGTATCGCATGATCCTTGGTTATCGCAATAAGGCTCACCTGATCGCCAAAACAAACCCAATACGGACCCGTAAAGATCGTGGAGCCAACATTGAGTTGTCCTTTTATGGCTTTACAGAGAAAGACCTGGACACCCAATTCCAGGCAGGTAATCTGATCGGTCTGGGAACCACGTCACTCCGCAATATCTTAACGCACCTTGAGAAATGTTATGCGTCAAGCGTTGGCGTTGAATTCAAATATATCAGTGATCCGAAGAAAGTGGATTGGCTGACCCGTGAAATTGAAACCACCTTATTACAGCCCTTATCACTGGAGAAAAAGAAAAGAGCACTGGAGAAACTGAACCAGGGGGTGATGTTTGAAAAATTCCTGCACACAAAATATGTAGGTCAAAAACGATTCTCACTGGAAGGAGGCGAAACCACGATCGCGGCCCTTGATGCAATCATCAGTGCT
>CALRQQ020000404.1:0-3833 GCA_943370345.1 Chitinophaga pinensis | reverse complement strand
TGGATTGCCATAGTAGGCTACTCCAAGACGGGTCATGATCGTGGTGAACTTCAACTCACCGCCGGCCCTGAAATTGAAAGCGCCTTTGTAGGCATTGTCAATGGCATTATTCAGCGATTTCAGGTAATCTTTTGTACTCTGGCTGTTATCGCCTTCCGGATCGGTAGTATAGGAAGATGCTTTATAGTTCACATACTCAATATCGGCAGTCAGGAAGCCTCGTTGTTTCCGGACATCTTCGATCTCACGCAACACATAGGAAGCGCTGGCCATGACCCGGTAGGGGGTGAACATCCAGTAAGAGAATTGTCCATCCACACTGTTATTCAGGAATGCCGAGGTCTGGGACATAGTTCCCTGGTAGCTCTCTGTATTCGTGGTTACCGAGGCACTGTACTGATCATTGAGCTGGTAAAAACTGGGGGTATGAAAAGCCAGTCCAAGCCGTACATATTCCACCGGTTTATAGATCACGCCCATTTTGAGGTTAACACCAGATCCCTTGGTCTCCAGATTCTGGGTATATACGGCATAGTCAAATTTATTAGTTGCATTGGTGGTGGCATCGGCTTCTGTAAAAGTGGAGGTTTTGTCAAAATGCAGCAGCGGAACACCCAATGTGAACCCCCAGTACCATTTATCATTATGGGTATTGGCAAAACCAAGGGCCAGTTCAGTGATGCCGCCACGGGATTCCACTACATTTTCCTGGATCAGTCCGGTGGCGAATGGGGCCCTGGTCTGGAACTGGTAGTTGCCCGAACTGCCTCCGGCTACGGTATCGATCCAGTAGGTATTAAAGGCGAGACTGCTGCCGAACGGATAATTACCGGCCACTGCATTGGCATCCCGCACGCCATTGATCTCTTCAAGGAATTTATGGGAGTATGAACTCTGGTTATTGACGCCACGGTACAACAGATTTGTTCCGAAATTGGCACTCCGGTTGATCGCTAACGCAAATGCTGAAGTGCTGCTCCTGCCTTTGCGGTCTTTTTCCGTGCCGCTCCCGATCACCAGTCCGGACGTACCGAAAGAAACGTATTTACGGCTATCATTTTCGGTACGGGTATTATACGTGGCATTATTCTTCCAGCTGTTGAATCCGGGACTCAGTACAAAATCACCGGTTTTGTAAAAACCCAGTCCCGCCGGGTTGACAAATGTGGCAGAGAGATCCCCCCCTAATGAGGCCATTGCTCCGCCAACTGCCTGCTGACGGGCGGTACCGGATGAAACATTCCATGAATAGCGAAGGGCATCGGTCGGATCCTGGGCCAGAAGGCTGCCGGAACAGGCAAGACCAGTCAGTATGAAAATAATTTTTTTCATGCGTTCAGTGAATTTCAGGTAGTAAATAGTTGATCCGGTTTTGCTGGATAGTTTTCAATCCCGGTCATGTTTTCCGTGATTGGTTTAAAAACGGCGTACCGGGGCGCTGCTGCCAGAAGAACCAGAACTGCTGGATGAACTGCTGGAAGAAGACGAGGATGATGTGTTATGGCCCGATGAACTGTTCGAAGAATTATTATTGCCACCGCTGAAAATAGTCCGTAACAGGTTACCGGTATTGCTGCCGGAGTTGGAACTGCTGTTACGTGGAGCGGTATAAGTATTACTGTTAGAGCCGTTATTGTAATTATTATTACCAGGGAGGCTGTACTTCGGATTCACGAATTGTGTCTTCGGATTTGAAACAGTATTGGTGTTGTTCGGATTATACGTATTCAGGTTCGACATCCTTGGACGAGGCGCATTGGCCGTAACCGGGGTGTTGATAAAAAGCGTATGAGAACAATACGGGTTATAGTAGTAGTTCCAGGTATTGTAGGGATTGTAATATGAACCGTAATAGTAGTTATGCCCGAAACCAAAACGCTCATACGAATACCAGTCATTCAGGTCGCTCCACTGATTCCGGTTACGGATCTTCATCCGCAGATAACGGTCTTCCTGAAAATCTTCTTCATACCGGTAACGACGGTCATCTTCTCTTTCAACACGCACATATTCATCCTGCGGACGCGTCGGGGAATAATATACATCATCAGGGGTTTGCCCTGTTTTGTAGGCGGTGGTACAGCTGCTCAGTGCGGCTACAACGAGTGCCAGAAGTAAAACAGATGATTTCATGGCAAATGGTTTATCGGGTTAAAGATGAAGTTACTACTTTTGTGCGACTTTTGACGGTACACAATCGTTTGCATTGACAATACAAATATTTAATCTATTTCGTGAATTATTGTATATCCGTCTGTTAAATAAGATTTAAAGCCTGAAAGGCAGTTAAACCAAGCAATATGAGCAAAGAGATCACATCGCGGGCCACCGATTATTCCCAATGGTACAACGACTTAATCCTGAAGGGGGAACTGGCCGATTATTCCGCTGTCAGGGGCTGTATGGTGATAAAACCCTACGGATTTGCCCTTTGGGAGCATATGCGCGACGCCCTGGATAAGATGTTCAAGGATACCGGGCACGTCAATGCTTATTTTCCGCTCTTTGTACCCAAAAGTCTGTTTGAAGCCGAAGAAAAGAACGCAGAAGGCTTCGCCAAGGAATGTGCAATTGTGACCCATTACCGGCTGAAAGCCGACCCGTCCAAACCCGGCAAACTGATGGTGGATCCGGAAGCCAAACTGGAGGAAGAACTGGTGATACGTCCTACCAGTGAGGCCATTATCTGGAATACGTACAAGGACTGGATCCAGTCGTACCGCGATCTTCCTATCCTCGTGAATCAATGGGCCAATGTAGTGCGTTGGGAAATGCGTACCCGTTTGTTCCTCCGTACAGCAGAATTCCTGTGGCAGGAGGGGCATACCGCGCATGCCACCAAACAGGAGGCCGTGGAAGAAGCAGTTAAAATGCTGCATGTATACGCAGACTTTGCGGAAAACTGGATGGCCGTTCCCGTGATCAAAGGTGTGAAATCTGCCAATGAACGCTTTGCAGGTGCAGAAGATACCTATTGTATCGAAGCATTGATGCAGGATGGTAAGGCGCTGCAGGCCGGTACGTCTCACTTCCTGGGACAGAATTTTGCCAAAGCCTTCGATGTGAAGTTCAGTGACAAGGAAAATAAACTGGAATATGTATGGGCCACCAGCTGGGGCGTAAGTACCCGGCTGATCGGGGCACTGGTGATGGCACATAGTGATGATCAGGGCCTGATCCTGCCTCCCCGCATTGCCCCGACACAGGTGGTAATTGTGCCGATCTATAAAGGGGATGAACAAAAAGCCCAGATCGATGCCAAAGTACAGGCTATCATGGCTGAACTGAAAGCCCTCGGGATCCGGGTCAAATATGATGACAATGATAATGCCCGTCCCGGTTGGAAATTCGCGGAGTATGAAATGAAAGGGGTGCCTGTGCGCCTGGCCATTGGCGCCCGCGATCTGGAGAAAAATGTGGTGGAAGTGGCCCGCCGTGATACTAAAGAAAAAAATGTGATCAGTCTGGACGGGATTGCAGATTATGTAAATAACCTGTTGGCTGAAATTCAGCAATACATGTTTGATAAGGCAAAAACATACAGGGACGCTAACATCACCCCGGCCAACAGCTGGGAGGAGTTTGAAAAACTACTGGATGAAAAAGGCGGCTTCATTTCGGCTCATTGGGATGGAACGCCAGAGACCGAAGAAGCGATCAAGGAAAAGACAAAAGCCACCATCCGTTGTATCCCGCTGGATAACCCGCAGGAAGAAGGAGTGTGCATTTTCTCCGGTAAGCCTTCTGCACAGCGGGTCCTTTTTGCCAGAGCCTATTGACAGAACGAAGATTCCTGTTTTGCTCCGGTCTGTTCAGGTAAAATTATTTGCACT
>CALRQQ020000403.1:0-3835 GCA_943370345.1 Chitinophaga pinensis | reverse complement strand
ACCCCAGGTAATTTTTTCATTGGGTACTGCCCCGGAATAAGAACCGTACGAAGTAGTAGAATCACTGATCTGGCAGAAATAACTCCAGAATGGAACATCATGCCATTCCAGGTCCTGGTACATCATCGGCACCACGCAGATCGGGAAATCGCCGGCAATACCACCACCGATCTGGAAAAAGCCTACACCCTTACCGCCACTGTTAGCACGGTACCACTCGGTTAACCAGACCATGTACTCGATACCACTTTTCATGGTACTGGCTTTCAGTTCATTTTTGATCACATAGGAGGCAAAAATGTTACCCATGGTACTGTCTTCCCAACCCGGCACCACAATGGGCAGGTTTTTTTCAGCGGCGGCCAGCATCCAGCTGTTTTTGGGGTCGATCTCGTAATACTGCTCCAGTACACCGCTGTTCAGCATTTTGTACATATACTCATGCGGAAAATAGCGTTCGCCCTTGGCATCTGCATCAGACCAGATCTTGTGAATATGCTGCTGCAGTCTGCGGAAAGCTTCTTCTTCGGGGATACAGGTATCTGTTACCCGGTTATAATGGTTCTCGAGCAGGTCCCATTCTTCCTGCGGACTCAAATCGCGGTAGTTGGGAACACGTTTATAATGGCTATGTGCCACCAGGTTCATGATATCTTCTTCCAGGTTGGCACCGGTACAGCTGATGATGGCCACTTTATCCTGGCGGATCATTTCTGCGAGGCTGATACCCAGTTCGGCGGTACTCATGGCACCAGCCAGGCTTACCAGCATTTTACCCCCCTCCAGCAGGTGGGTCTCGTATCCTTTGGCGGCATCTATCAATGCGGCTGCATTAAAGTGCCGGTAATGGTGTTGTATAAACTGCGAAACAGGTCCTTTACTCATCATACTTGATTTAGGGGGCAAAAGTAAATTTTTTGCCCGGTTTTCAGGCGGAATAGGCAGCCGGGCAATATTTATTTTTCCGTAGCCGAAACTTACTGATATTTTTGTGCCAAGCCCCCTTGCATGAAACTGTTACTAAGAACGATATCGATTGGTCGTTGGAGCCTGCCCCTGCCTGTCTTCGCCTGGTTCCTGCTGGCAATGCTGGCTGCTGTTGCTGAAATCAGCCGGGGGCCTGCCGCTATCAATAATTACCATATTTATACTGGCGTTTTTGAACATGCCATTAAGAAGCTTAACCTATACGTTTCTTACCCTGGTGAATATATTGACACCAATCATTATGGGCCTTTTTTTAGTATTGTGATTGCCCCTTTTGCTATTCTACCCGACTATCTTGGTTGTTTTTTATGGTGTTTTGCCAATACATGGATATTATTCTATGCCATTCAGCAACTATCATTTTCAAAACAACAGCGGAATATTATCTTATTAATAGGCCTGGTTGAAATGATGACAGCTATTCATAATGTACAATTCAATGTAATGCTTACGGGTTGGATGATATTAAGTTTTGCGTTGGTTGAAAAAGAAAAGGATTTTGGAGCTGCTTTTTTTATCATCGCGGGGCTTTTTGTTAAAATCTATGGTGTTGTAGGCATTGCCTTTTTTTGCTTTTCAAAGCACCGGCTAAGATTTGTAGCATCCCTGATTTTCTGGTTCGTTGTTTTATTTTGTTTGCCAATGGCTCTTTCTTCTCCATCATTTGTAATTCAATCCTATCAAGATTGGGCAAATTCTCTGGTAGAAAAAAATGCACAGAATATTGATAGTTCAGATGAGAATCTTATGCAGGATATTTCGGTAATGGGCATGATTCGCAGGATTTTTGGCAAGAGCGATTTACCCAATTATTTTATTACAATTCCAGCTGCTTTGATTTACGCATTGCCCTTGCTTAGAGTCAAACAATATACCAGCTTACAATTTCGTGCCTATTATCTGTGCCTGGCAATGATCGGGGTAGTAATTTTCAGTTCTTCGGCAGAATCTTCCACTTTTGTCATTGCTGTTGTTCCGGTTGGCATCTGGTATATCTTACAAGATCCCTCAAAGAAAGTTACAAACAACCTGTTGCTGATATTTGTAATCTTGTTGACCAGTTTATCGGCAACAGATTTATTTCCCCGTTATTTGCGAGAGCATTTCATTCTTCCTTATTCATTGAAGGCATTACCCTGTTTTATAATTTGGCTTATTTTGGCTTTCCGTTTGATCATGAAAACTTTTACTACTTCAAAAAATATACAATAATGCTCAAGTCGATTGCCATTATTATACCAGTATGTAATGAAAGGGGTTCCTTACCACTTTTAATTGCTGAAATTAAAAAAAATTTAACTGACCTACCATATACCTATAGTATCCTATTTGTAGAGGACAGCAGCACTGACGGCACTCTAGAATATATAAAAGAACAAGCCAAACAACACACATATATATATTACATTTCTCTGACAAAAAGTTTTGGTCACCAAAATGCACTTAAAGCCGGACTAGACAGGGTGGATGCAGATATTGTAATCATGATGGATGGAGATATGCAGCATCCACCTTCTCTACTACCCGAGATCATTGGAGAGTGGGAGAAGGGAAATGATATTGTTTATACCATCAGAATAGATCATAAAGACATCAGCCTGTTAAAACGGAAATCATCAAACCTTTTCTATGAAGTAATCAATAACCTTTCTGATATTAAACTTGAAACAGGTACTGCAGATTTCAGATTGATGGATAGAAGAGTGGTAGAGGTGTTCCGAACATTTAACGAATCAGATATTTTTATCAGGGGATTAGTAAAATGGATGGGATTTAAGCAGGCAGGAATTGAGTACACCTCTGCTGCCAGGGTTGAGGGGAAATCCAAATATTCATTCAAAAAAATGATCCGCTTTGCTTTACAAGGCATTACCTCTTTCAGTACAAAGCCTCTTTATATAGCTGTTTATCTGGGGTTTTTCTTTTCTTTAGCTTCCTTATTGTACATCCCATATATCGCTTATAGTTATTATTTTGGGCACGTAGTATCAGGGTGGACCTCTATGATTGCAACAATCGCTTTTTTTGGCGGGATGCAATTAATGATACTTGGCATAATAGGTTTTTACCTTGGAAAATTATTTATGCAAAGCAAACAAAGACCACATTATATTATTAAGGAAACAAACCTCCCGGGATGAAAAACCGTTATGTGCTGCTGAGTTTTGATGTGGAAGAATTTGATATGCCGCTGGAATACCATTTTCCCATCCCTGCCGAAGAGCAGATGGGGGTAGGCAAAGCGGGATTAGACGCCATTACACCGGTACTGACAGATCCTGCGGTAGCAGCTACCCTATTTACCACAGCTAATTTCGCTATGCATTATCCCGATGCGGTTCGTACACTGGCACAACAGCATGAAATTGCATCGCATACCTTTTATCATTCTGATTTCAGGAATGAACATCTACTCAGCTCCAGACAAAAACTGGAAGAGATCAGCGGTAAAATAGTTACCGGGTTACGTATGCCCCGTATGCGCAAAGTGGCTATGGAAGAAGTAAAGAAAGCGGGTTACCACTATGATTCTTCGGTAAATCCTACCTGGTTACCGGGCAGGTATAATAACCTGCATCTTCCGAGAACCCTGTACAAAGACCGGGGCATGTTACGGATCCCCGCATCCGTATCACCGGGTTTACGGGTGCCGCTATTCTGGCTTAGTTTTAAAAACCTTCCTTACCCCATATTTAAAATGCTGGCTTTGCAAACCCTGCGGAAAGATGGGTATATATGCCTCTATTTCCACCCCTGGGAGTTTACAGATATAGAGAATTATGGTTTACCCGGATTTACCAAAAAACACCACGGACTTCCCCTGCTGCAACGCCTGCAGCAACTCATT
>CALRQQ020000402.1:0-3837 GCA_943370345.1 Chitinophaga pinensis | reverse complement strand
TTTTGTTCCAGTAATACATAATACTCTTTCTGCAGTTCTGCCGGTGGCAGGATCTCCTGCTCCACATAATCCTCCACACGGTCGAGCACGATAAGTGAGGTATTTTGTGTAACAACAGAAAATTCCTTACCGAGACGGGTGATCGCTTCTTTGTTCATATCATACTTCAGTTCCAGTTCACTGATCCGCATCGTGGCCCAGATCCGTTTTACCTGGTCATACTCCGTTGTTTCGTTCTGACGAAGCGTGAATTTTTTTGTCTGGGTAATGGTATTTCCATACCCTAACGAAACCGTTACTTCCGTTTCCGGTACATTCAGTATTCCGGCAAATGAAAGACCTTTGGTCACCACCGCTGGTACCGGCAATACCAGGGCCTCGATAGCACCCGGTTCATAGTCGACCTTTACGATCTGTAACTGTTCTTCCAGTAAGGTATTCAGGGCCGCATCCATTGTAATGCTGCTGAGATCGATCCATTTCCCATTCGATTGTTGCGAAATATATTTTAAATGGGCAAAGTCAGCCGCGGGAGCCGTATTGATCGTGGTGACCGGTATATGGGAAAAAACTATCTCCTTCTCCCCGAAACTGGCGAGACCATCGGTAAAGAGCAGGGCCTCCTCAAAACCATAGCTGTGCAGATCAATGGCGCCATACCGGGTTCCGCCATCATAGACCAACTGATCGATCGCCGTCATCAAGGCATCACAGTTACCTTCCCGGATATCAAATACCTGTGGCGCAGCGGCGGTAACATGAAAAGGGATCAGCATTACTTTCGGACTTCCCAATACACGGAGATAGGATTGAAGCAATTCTTTTTCTTTGTTTTTATCCCGCTTCGCACCCGAAGCCGATACATCCCAGAAGACCCCCACCTGATGGGCATTTATCTTTTCCTTTCCTTTTCCTTCCATAAACTGATTGAGGTAGAAATAGGTACGGCCCTTGTATTGTTCAGCGAGATAAATGGTTTCATTCGTATCCGTTCTCGGTACAGTGAAGCGGATCGTCTGACTGGCCGTATAATTTTTCTCATTGAATTCAGCCACCCAGGCTTCCTTCTGTTTTTTAAAACTGAAATTGGATAAAGGATTATTCTCTATGGCCGGGGCTGTGCTGCTTTTATAGACGATCGTACGGAGTGAAAAATCCGCAATGGGTCCCTTACTGTATAGCGGTAACTGGTACAGCTGACTGAGTGCTTCCTGTGGTAACACTTGTTCTACCGCAATCAGAATATGCCGGCTGCCATTAGCCGGTAAGGGATAGATGCGGGTGCGGAAATTATTCCCCATTGTTTTTTCCACCAGTCCCGGATCGATCTGCCGGCGGATGCTGTTCTCAAATGCCTGGCGGGCTTTTGCTTTTTCCGCTACCACGCCTTCCCGGAGTTTACCTTCTATATCGAGGGCATACCGTACAATATGCTGACCATCTGCCAGGGGAAATTCAAACTCCCCTTCCAGGATCCGGTTATTGGGATTGTGAAATACAATATCAAAAGTAGTGGTCGCAATATTGGCGGCTACCTCCACCTCTATATGGAGCCGGCTGATCTGAATCGCCGTAGCGGATGTATCATTCAATACCCGTACTAAAGGAATAGCAGAAGGCAGGGGTTCGCGATGCTGGGTATTTCTGACCTGGGCACAGGAGAACAACAAACAGATCCCCAACAATAGAACAACATGTTTTGACATAAATGCCGGTTTGGTTCATTGTTTAGATGAATCAAACGGGAAAATTTCATAAAGAACCGGAGGATTTATTGGAATTTCTGTTTTATCACTCCTTGCACTCCGTAGTGAAACGAAAGAGTATCGCTCGAAATAGCAGTAAAAGTTCGTTGATTAAGACAATGGCTTACAGGATGGGCTGTTGACTCCTGACTACCGACTACCGACTCCCGACTAACGACTAGTACCTATTCTTCACAAATCTTCTTCAGCGCCTCCAGTCCCTGTACAAACTGTTTATTCAGCTGACCGCTGATCATCGGGCCCATCAGACGGCCAATGGGGAAAGGCAGTTCACCGCTGTTCTGCCAGGTCACTTTTGTTTCGCTGCCATCGCCCCAGGATTCAAAGAGCCAGTTATCGCTGGCCTTACTGTTCATGGGTTTGACGAACTGCAGATCGAAATTGATATGCTTTGCATCCATATTCAACAGGGTCAGACTCCCCACACCCACTTTCTTTCCTTCCCAGGCATATTTATGGCCGGGTTGTCCCGGTGTGCCGGTAATAGTGCTTTTGGCACCGGGATCCGATTGCTGCCAGGGATTCCACTGACTGTAATAATTGAGATCACCTATGCGCTGCATGACAAAATCTGCGGATCGTTTGATGATAATATTTTTTTCTATATTATAGGATTTGGGCAGCAGTGCAGCCGCAACCAGTAATACGGCAAAAATGCCGAGGATAATATAAAGTACAAGCATGGTAAATGGTTTAGACAGGTAATTTAAGAAATTCCATAGGGAAGGAGAGGATTATTCCATCAGCGGCAGGTGCGGAAAAAAAACGGGCTGTTACATTCAGGTAACAGCCCGTTTTGATTGGTATATTTTATAATGTGGCCATATCGATCACAAAACGGTACTTCACATCACTTTTCAATAAGCGTTCATAGGCTTCATTGATCTGATCCATCCGGATCATTTCGATATCACTTACAATATTATGTTCGGCACAATAATCCAGCATTTCCTGTGTTTCCGGCAAACCGCCAATGAGTGAACCACCCAGACTCTTGCGGCCGAATATCAGACTCATGGAGTGTAACGGCATTGGCTCCGGAGGCACACCCACACATACCATTACGCCATTGGTACGCAGCATACCAAGGTAGAAATTATAATCATGCGGGGCCGATACGGTATCAAGTATAAAATCAAAATAACCCATAACGGATTTGGCCTGCTCCTGGTTACTGGTGAGGATAAATTTATGGGCACCCAGGCGTTTTGCATCCGTTTCTTTCGAAGGGGTATGGCTGAGCATGGTCACTTCCGCGCCCATACTGACGGCAAACTTGACCGCCATATGTCCAAGACCTCCCAGGCCCAATATACCCACCTTCATCCCTTTCCCCACTTTCCAATGGCGCAGCGGTGAGTAGGTGGTGATCCCTGCACAAAGCAAGGGTGCAGTAGCAGCAAGATCCAGTTTGTCAGAAATGCGCAGCACAAAATCTTCATGGCAGATAATACTTTTGCTGTATCCGCCATAGGTAATGCCACTGCCGTCTCTTTCAAATCCGTTATAACTGAATACACCTCCTTGTGCACAATACTGTTCCAGTCCTTCTTTACAATTATCACACTCGCGGCAACTATCCACCAGGCAACCAATTCCTGCCAGGTCGCCCACTTTAAATTTCTTTACATGATCTCCTACAGCGGTCACCCGTCCCACAATTTCATGGCCGGGTACAACAGGGTAAACGGTCATTCCCCAGTCATTACGGGCAAAATGCAGGTCGCTGTGACAAACACCACAGAATAAGATGTCCATTTGTACATCGTGAGGTTTGGGCGCTCTTCGCTCAAGGGTCCAGGGTTCAAGGGGGGTGGTGGCGCTGTGCGCGGCGTAGGCTTTGGTAGCAGGCATATGTTTCTTTTTTAGTTGATTAAATATAACCCTAATAAAAGAGAACCAGGTATTAATTACCCGTTCCCGGGTTGTCAAACTATGAATATACAGGCGTTACCCACCCGTTCGGAATGATAAATATCAACTGTTCTTTAAAAGCTGGTCATATCAGCCGCCTTCCGGACACCAGTAGCTTACTGCCGGGACATAGAAAAATGTGCGATCTGCTTACGTT
>CALRQQ020000401.1:0-3844 GCA_943370345.1 Chitinophaga pinensis | reverse complement strand
ACCACCGAAACAGTAGCATAGGCCAGCCCCTTTTTGGATGCCGTATCATAAACGGTTCCTCTTACAATAGTGGTTGTTTGTTGCGCCTGGGATACAAATGGGAGAAAGAAAATAGAAAGCAGGGTAATGATACGGAGCATAGCCATGGTAATTTTTAGTAGCACAAAACTAACCGGCCAGTTGCAGAGAAGCAGTTAATGAACTTTGGGGAAAGGTTAATGAAGGTTAAAGGAATTGCCGTTAGAAGATCACTCCCACTGTGAAACTCCCCGGCTCTGTGCCTCTGTGTTGAAAAACATTACTTATACCCTATCATCTATTAGCAGCTGTCATTTTTCAACACAGAGCCACGGAGATACAGAGGTACACAGGGAGATCTTTAAAAACAAAAAGGGAAATACCGGTGTGAAACCTTCACGGTTCCGGTATTTCCCTGTTCATGTAGACGATTGTATTTTTTAGTTCTCTACACCCAGCAGTTCTACTTCAAAAACCAGGGTAGCGCCCGGACCGATATTGGGCGGACCATTATCGCCATAAGCAAGTTCTGCGGGGATGTATAATTTCCATTTGCTGCCAACGGTCATCAATTGCAGTCCTTCCTGCCAGCCGCGGATCACATTGGCAAGGGCAAAAGTGATGGGTTCGCCCCTGTCTACCGAACTGTCGAATTTGGTTCCGTTCAGCAGGGTACCTGTATAATGACATTTTACTTTGCTGGCCAG
The DNA here is from genome assembly GCA_943370345.1 of Chitinophaga pinensis. Classification (GTDB taxonomy): domain Bacteria; phylum Bacteroidota; class Bacteroidia; order Chitinophagales; family Chitinophagaceae; genus JJ008. Next base: position 3,119 of record CALRQQ020000401.1, on the reverse strand, counting down.
TGTTGGGCGGGTATTGTCTGTACCGGCTTTCAGCACTTCATATTGCAAACCGCTGGGTAAGGTAACCACACCCGCACGTTTGCCATTTTTTTCCAGAAAGGCCTTGCCTTCTTTAATGGCGCCTGCAGCTTTAATGCTCACCGCATTTTCCTGAAAGCGGGTAAAACATTGCTGGATGGCGGCATCATCTAACAAAACCGTTTTATTGGCGCGTTGATCGGCCAGTGCCTTTTGAAAAAGGGACATATTAATATTATCAAAACCCTGTTGTTTCAGACTTTGTCCGATACGGATGCCCAATGCATAACTGGTACTGTCCACATTGTTTTTAAAAGGATTGGCAGCCACAGCCGGTTTGGCGGCGGGCTTAGCGGCAGTAGCCGGTTTTTTTGCCTGAGAAAAGCCAGCGGTGGCCAGTAGGAACAAAGAAAAAACAATAAACGATTGTTTCATGTGGTTGATTTTGTGAAGGTCAAAGAAACGATATTTTTACTAGCTACCCCACCAGTTTTTCGATAGCTGTATGTACTTTCTCGAATCCGAATTGAGATAGGGTCTGTTGCATCATGGCATTTACCTGGGCAGTGCAAAGATTACCGATACTGCCTTCGTGCACATGGTTTACCTGGGTGGTATAGGTAAAACGCCCCTCTTCGATGGCCATGCCGATCTCTTTATACGCATCGCGGAAGGGAACGCCCTGTAAAACGCGTTTGTTCACTTCTTCTACGCTGAATATATATTTGTACTTATCATCGGCCAGAATATTTTCCTTGACAGAGATATTTGCCAGCATCAGGCTCACCATGGTCAAACAGTCTTTGAGTGTCTGGAAAGCCGGGAACAGGTGTTCTTTCAATAACTGCAGATCGCGGTGGTAACCCGAGGGCAGGTTACTGGTCATGAGCAGGATCTCGTTGGGTAACGCTTTTAAGCGGTTGCAGTAAGAGCGAACCAGTTCAAACACATCCGGGTTCTTTTTATGCGGCATGATACTGGAGCCGGTGGTTAAAGAAGCCGGGAAACTGATAAAATCAAAATTCTGATTCAGATATAAACAGGCATCCATGCTCAGCCTCGACAAAGTATCGGCCAGGTTAGCCAGTGCCATGGCGGTAATACGTTCTGCTTTACCCCTGCCCATCTGTGCATATACCACATTGTAATTCAGGTCAGCAAAACCCAGTAATTCTGTGGTGAGTGTCCGGTTGATGGGGAAGGAAGAACCGTAACCGGCCGCAGAGCCCAGCGGATTTTTATTCACCACCTGGTAGGCGCTCTGTAAAGTGATCATATCATCTACAAGACTTTCTGCATAAGCGCCAAACCACAAGCCAAAAGAAGAAGGCATGGCCAGTTGCAAATGAGTGTAGCCCGGGAATAAATGGTCTTTATATTTTTCGCTTTGTGCCTGTAATAACTGGAAAAAGGGTTGCACTTCTTTTACGAGTCCTTCTATTTCGCTGCGCAGAAATAGTTTTACATCCACCAGTACCTGGTCGTTACGGCTGCGGGCCGAATGAATCTTTTTACCGGTATCGCCCAGTTGCTGGGTAAGCAGGAGTTCCACCTGCGAGTGAACATCTTCAATTCCATCAGCAATGCTGAATTGTGACTGATGAACCTGCTGGTAGATCTTTTTTAATTCTGCAATAATGGTGGTGGCTTCTTCCTTTGTAAGCAACCCCACGCTGGCCAGCATATGGGCATGTGCGATAGACCCTTGTACATCAAAGGGAGCCAGGAGCAGGTCAAACTCTTTGTCTTTGCCTACGGTAAATTTCTCTACCAGTTGGGAAGTGTCGGTATTTTCTTTGCTCCACAATTTCATAAAACCTGTTTTAAAAGTTGAATGTACATATCTATTCCCTGCTGTATCTCATCTACAAAAATATACTCGTCCACCGTATGACTCCTCGCACTATCGCCCGGACCCATTTTCAAAGTCTGGAAGGGCATCAGTGCCTTATCGCTGGTAGTAGGCGATCCATAATAGGATCGGCCCAGATGTATCCCCGATTGCACCAGCGGATGATCGAGGCTGATAGAAGTGGAGCGCATGCGCAGGCTTCGTGGAACTACTTCGCTTTTCACATTCGCCTGGATGATGGCCAGCACTTCTTCAAAAGTATACAATTCGTTTACTCTTACATCTACCACAAACCTGCAGGAGGAGGGCACTACATTATGCGCTTTGTTCTCTGTTTCGATCACGGTTACCGACATCTTCACTTTTCCCAGCAGCGGCGATACTTTTTCAAAGGCGAAATTCCGGAACCATTCAATATCGGCCAGTGCTTTGTACAAAGCATTCTCTCCTTCTTCACGTGCAGCGTGACCCGCTTTGCCGATGGCGGTTACATCCAGTACCAGTAATCCACGTTCCGCAATGGCCATCTGCATCAAAGTAGGTTCACCCACAATGCCGCATTCGATTTGTGGGAGGTGAGCTAACAATACTTCAATCCCGTTTTTGCCTGAGATCTCTTCTTCGGCAGTGGCTGCAAATACCAGGTTATATTTCAGATCGGTTGCTTCGTAAAAATGCAGGAATACCATCAGCAAAGAAACCAGGCATCCACCGGCATCATTACTGCCAAGGCCGTATAATTTGCCATCTGTGATGGTGGGGGCAAAGGGATCCAGGGTATAGGCTTTGTTCGGCTTAACCGTATCGTGGTGAGAATTTAGTAACAGACACGGTTTCGATTCATCAAAATGCTTATTCACTGCCCACACATTATTGAGGTAACGCTGGGTTATAACACCTTTCTGCTGTAAAAAGGTTTCCAGTATAGCAGCTGTTTCTGCTTCTTCCTTACTGAAAGAAGGTGTTGCGATCAATTGTTGCAACAGTGCTACTGCCTGGCTTGCTGGTATATATTGTTGGTCATTCATGGTGAATGGTTGTACCCGCGCTGCCGGCAATCAGCCCGTGTAGTTCTTCTGCCTTTCCGATGATCACTTTACGCACGCCTTTGGCCAATGCGGCAAAAGCATTATCGAGCTTGGGGATCATCCCGGCAAATATTAATTGTTGTTGTTTCAATTCGGTATAATAAGCAGGACCCATTTGCAGGATCACTGAATTTTCATCATTTACATCCAGTAACACACCA
>CALRQQ020000400.1:0-3846 GCA_943370345.1 Chitinophaga pinensis | reverse complement strand
GTTACCCACCAGCAGGAATTTCCCCGTTGGATCAACATTGAAATTACGGGGTCCGTTACCAAGGGTGGATTGATGACCCGCCAGCGTGAGTTTCCCTTTCTTATTGATGGAGTAGATGGCAATGGTATTTGAATTGCTCCGGTTGGAAGCATAGAGGAACTTCCCATCACTGCTCACATGAATATCCGCGCTGCCCGGGAATTGGGTGTCACCGGAGGGCATGGTACTGATCCGCTGGATCTGCTTTAACTTTCCATTTTTGTATTTATATGTATTCACCGTTCCATTCAGTTCCTGCACCAGGTAACCAAAGCGTTTATTGGGATGAAAGGTGAAATGCCGGGGGCCACTGCCAGGCTGGGTGCCTGCAAAGGGTTGTTTTCCCGGTTTGAGGGTACCGGTTACTGCATCAAACTTATACAACATAACTTTATCAATGCCCAGGTCGGGTACCAGCAGCGTCTGGTTATCCGGACTTATCAGTGTACAATGCACATGCGGCGATTTTTGACGGTCGGAGGGACCGCTGCCTTCATGCACGATATGTGTGGTAAAAGCGCCGACAGCTCCATTAGCTAGTACGGGTAAAACCGATAAACTCCCACTTGTATAATTGCCGGCAAAGACCCACTTACCGGTATGATCGGTTTCTACATAACAGGGATGGTCTCCGCCGGTACCCTGCTGATTGATGAACTGCAGTTCACCGGTTTTATTATTGAATGAGAAAGCAGCCACTTCACCCCCCTTGCCATCTTTGGCGTTTTCGTGAACGGCATAAACAAATTGTCCTCCCGGAGCAATGGATAAATAAGAAGGGTTGGATGTTTTGATATGACTCACCGGTTGAATACTGCCATCGCTGCTGCTGAAACGATACACATAAATTCCTTCACTCTTTGGTGAATCGTATGTGCCAACCAGCAGGTAATAGTCTTGAGTATGAGCGGTAAGACTTGTTAGCAAAATGATAAAGGCAAGCACTCGTTGGAGCATACAGAGAATGTTTAGCTGGTGAATTTCTGCCAAAGTTTTCATTTTAACAAACGATAAACAATCCTTTCAGAGTCTGGCACAGTCTTTCTCTTATAACAATTGTTAGTAATTATTCAACCTTAAATCAAAAGCCATGAAACGGATTTTTACACTTACAGTCTCCTTTTTAATTGCATCCCTTTTCCTGACCGGTTGCGTACGCGAAACCATTTACGATAATAATGAAAGTTATTGGCTGTCAAAGGAAATGGGCGAAGTGGTATATAGTGACCCGTATTGCAACTATTATGTGGTGGAAACTTTTAACGGCTATAATGTGGTCAGGTCGTACGGCAGCTATAAGCCTTATGAGGGAAGTATCGTATATGGAAACTTCAGTGCGGTGGGTACCCGTGATTTCTATAACCGGTCTTCGGGGCTGGTCTATACCGGTACAGTAACGGATTACTGGCTGAGTTATGTGGATGCCCAGTATGCGCTGGATTATTATTGCCCGGTTGGTAAAGGGGCCACCCGTGAATTCAAAAAGGCGGTCAGCCTCAGAAAATGATCAAGGGAAAAAAAACAGGCGGTCATTGACCGCCTGTTTTTTACAGTTTAGTGTAGCTGCGCTAATGCGTCAGTGATCCGTTTAAATGTTTCTTCATCCGGTAAAGCTTCCGGGTGGAATGGTTGGCCGATCACCTTTTCATATAATTCAATATATCTTTTTGATATGGTATTCACCCATTCATCCGTCATCTCCGGAACTGTTTGACCTTCCTTTCCCATAAAATTGTTGGCGATCAGCCATTCCCGTACGAACTCCTTGCTCAGTTGCTTCTGTCGTTCACCGGTGGCCTGTCTTTCTTCAAAACCATCGGCATAGAAGTAACGGGAACTGTCGGGCGTGTGTATTTCGTCCATCAGGCAGATAGTATCGCCGTCCTTTCCGAACTCATATTTTGTATCAACCAGAATGAGGCCCTGTTTGGCAGCAATTTCCTTACCCCTGGCAAAAAGTTTCAGGGTGTAATCTTCCAGGATCGCCCATTCCCTGGCGGTAGCCAGTCCCTGGGCAATGATCTCCTCCCTGCTGATATCCTCATCATGTCCTTCGGAGGCTTTGGTGCTCGGGGTGATGATAGGGGTGGGGAAATAATCGTTTTCCTTCATTCCTTCCGGAAGGGCTACTCCGCAGAGTTCTCTTTTTCCGGCAGCGTAGGTACGCCAGGCATGGCCGGTCAGGTTACCCCGGACCACCATTTCAATCTTAAAAGGGGTACAACGACGGCCAATTGACACATTCGGAGCGGGTACCGATTTAAGCCAGTTTGGACAAATGTCGCGGGTAGCCCCCAACATATATTCCGCTATCTGATTGAGAACCTGTCCTTTATATGGAATCGGGCGGGGCAGCACCACATCAAAGGCAGAAATCCGGTCAGAGGCCACCATGACAAGCCACTGGTCGCCGATACTGTAGACATCTCTTACTTTACCACGGTAGAATCCGGTTTGTTCGGGGAACGAGAAATTGGCCATATTTCGAAAGTAAGAAGGGCGTAAAATCCCACCAATCCATACGACCCGAAGATTTTAACAACTTATCCAATCCCGGGCTTTTTTAAGCTTTGAAAAAAGGGGGGCTAAGAAGGGCTTTCCCCTTAAAAATTAAATTTTTAGATAAACTTTACAATGCTTATTTTTCCGCCAAATTCCAAAACCAAAATTCCCTATTATGAGAAAAAGCTACCGCTATTTAGCTTCCTCGCTGATGGCTGTTTTGTTTTCGATTGCTGCTTATGCTCAGACTGTTACCATTAATGGTTCGGTCCGAAACAGTACATCAAAAGAAACCGTGCCGGCTGTATCTGTTTCAGTAAAAGGTACCACTAAGGGTACCTACACTAATTCAGATGGTGAGTTCAGTATTAATGTTCAGAAACTGCCCGTTGTACTTGTTTTTAGCTCAATTGGTTACGAAGACCAGGAAATAACTGTCTCCGATGCTACCAAGCCGGTGTCAGTTGAATTCAAAGTCAGCTCCTCACTGGGTCAGGAGGTAGTAGTATCTGCTACCCGTACACCCACCCGTTTGCTGGAATCCCCGGTAACGGTAGAGCGTATGAGCAGTGCTGTGTTACGTAATACAGCTGCCCCTAACTTTTATGAAGCTATTGGTAACCTGAAAGGAGTGGATGTGCATACAGCCAGTCTCACGTTCCGTACGATAACTACCCGTGGTTTTGTAAGCAGTGGTAATACCCGGCTGAATCAGCTGATCGATGGTATGGACAATCAGGCACCCGGACTGAACTTTTCAGTTGGGTCTATGGTTGGACCGTCTGACCTTGATGTGGACAATGTGGAAGTACTTTCAGGCGCTTCTTCGGCCCTCTATGGCTCAGGTGGTATGAACGGTACGGTATTGATTACAACAAAGAGTCCCTTTAAATATCAGGGATTAAGTTATAACGTAAAGACCGGTATGATGCATGCGGACAGCAAACAACGCAGCACTTCTCCTTTCTATGACTGGTCTTTCCGTTGGGCCAAAGCCTACAAGAACAAGCTGGGGGTCAAGATCGCTGCTTCACTTGTAAAAGGTAATGACTGGGAAGCTGAGGATTACCGTAATAAGCAACAGATCGGTATCCTGAGTAAAGTGGTAGGTGGTAACCGCCAGAATGATCCCAATTTCAATGGTATCAATATGTACGGAGATGAGACCAGTGCGGACATGGCCGGGTTCTCTTATTTTGTACAGGATCAGACCCGTCGTGGAATTTTAGCCGCTACGGGCGGATTGTTTGATGTGGTAAATGCAGCAAATTCCTATTTTGGAGTACCAGGTAATCCTTCTTTACC
>CALRQQ020000399.1:0-3866 GCA_943370345.1 Chitinophaga pinensis | reverse complement strand
ACCAAACCGGCGGCAGGGTAAACTACCAGTGAGGTACCCACTACCACAAAAAGATCGGCCTGCTGCACCAACGGTACTGCCACTTCAATCATAGGCACCGGTTCTTCAAACCACACAATATTGGGCCGGAGTTGGGCACCATCTTCTGCTTTATCACCAAGCTTTATATCGCCAGTGACCGGATAGATCAGCTGTGCATTCCGTTCACTTCGCATCTTCAGGATCTCCCCATGCAGATGCAGGATATTCGTTGATCCGGCTCGTTCATGGAGGTCATCTATATTCTGGGTGATAATGGTTACATCAAAATACTGTTCCAGTTCCGCCAGTCCATAATGGGCCGCATTGGGTGTTGCATCCAGAACATTTTTTCTGCGAAAATTATAAAAATCCAGTACCAGTTGCGGATCCTTGCGCCATGCCCGGGGCGTGGCCACATCCTCTATATTATATCCCTCCCACAAGCCATCACTGTCCCTGAATGTTCTCAACCCGCTTTCCGCACTGATACCGGCACCGGTGAGTATGACGAGTTGTTTTTTTGACATACTCAAATGTAAAGAAAAAGTGGTCAGGTGCCGGTTGTCCGGGAATTCGAAGTAAGGTTTTCAATGCAGTGGTTTTCTGGATCTAATTGAAAAAAACGGACATACACGCTACAGAAGAGTGCGGGCATGTCCGTTTAATGCTTACAGCCGGGTAAACAGGTACGCTTTGTTTTCTGTGGTCCTTACCTCCAGACTGTCTTTTGTCAGCAACAGTACCGTGAACACATCAGCGGAACTGTCTGCCTGGTTTTCCCGGAACAACAGTTCACCTTTCTTGTTCCACTCATAAATACTGCTGTCCGCACTTGCATTTGTTGTGTCGCGGATCAGGGCAATTCCTTCTTTCAGGAATTCATACTCCAATCCCGCAAACACACTGTCCTTACTGGTGGATTTCCATTTACCCAACAGCAGATTTTCGTTGTTTTCACTCGTGGGTACTGTACTTTTTTGCTGACTGAGCAGGTAATAAGCACCCGCTCCGGCTGCTATGATCAGCAGCCCGATGAAGATCTTTTTCATGGCTAAACATTTTTTAAATGAAAGAGGCTAACAGTGATTGATACCGGGAATGGGGAAAAGGTAACCCTTAAGGAAAAGTTAGAAGTACAAAGTGCAAAGTACGAAGTACGAAAGGCATCCCGTAAAACGAGATGCTTTTTGTTTTTATAATAACATAATCCTTAGAAGTTATGAAAATATAAAAAGACAGCAGTATGCTGTCTTATATCCGGTGACGTAAGGAGGTTTCGTACTTCGTACCTCGTACTTACTCCGCGTATTTCATCACGATCTCCCACTCCTCTTCTTTTACTGTCTGCACCGATAAACGGCCGAGGCGGATCAGGTCCATATTGGTGAGACGAGGATCGGCTTTGATCATGGCCAGTGTTACCGGTTTCTTTAATTTTTTAAATGGTTTGAAATCCACGGCCACCCAGGCTTCTTCAGGGGTGGTGGGATCCTGGTAGGCTTCTTTCACAACTTTGGCAATCCCGACAATTTCCAGTCCTTCATTACTGTGATAGAAAAAAGCAAGGTCGCCTTTTTTCATAGACCGCAGGTTATTCCTGGCCGCATAGTTGCGTACACCGTCCCAGAAAGTCTGTTTGTCTTTTTCAAACTGATCCCAGGAATATTTAAAAGGTTCGGATTTGATGAGCCAGTAAGCCATGATAAAATTATTGAGGCTCAAAAATAACGGAACCGGCATAAAAAAAATCAGTCTGTTTGAAATCCGGAGGAATCTCTTTTCCCGTATCTGTTTTTGTTCATGCATGAAACGTAACCGGCCCTTTCCTATACATAACAATAAACATTTAAACAAAAATCAATTATGAAAAAGATCCGGATGGCAGGTCTTGTACTTGCTACACTACTCACTATGCAGTATGCGCAGGCTCAGAACGGAATGATGAAAGAAAAGACCGTCGAAGTGGGTGGCTCGCCCATGTATCCCTCAAAGAACATTGTACAAAATGCCGTGAATTCCAGGGACCATACCACCCTGGTGGCAGCAGTAAAAGCAGCAGGTCTCGTGGAAACCTTATCATCCGCTGGTCCCTTTACAGTATTTGCTCCTACCAATGCTGCCTTTGACAAATTGCCGTCAGGTACAGTAGAAACGTTGGTAAAACCGGAAAACAGGGCGTTGCTCACCGGGATCCTGACCTATCACGTAGTGGCAGGTAAACTCGATGCCAAAGCCCTGGAAGCAAAGATCAAAGAAGGTAAAGGCAAGACCGAACTGACCACCGTTTCCGGTGGAAAATTATGGGTGATGAGAAAGGACGGTAAGCTCTGGCTGAAAGACGAGAAAGGCGGAATGGCTTCCGTGACAATCGGCGATGTATACCAAAGCAATGGGGTGATCCACGTGATTGATTCGGTTGTACTACCGAAGTAAGTACGAGGTACGAAGTCAGAAGTACGAAAAGCATCCCGTTAATGGGATGCTTTTCGTATTTATAGTAACATTATTCTTAAAATGTTGATGCTATGGAAGGATGAAAATGTGCTGTCATATATCCTGAAGCTGTAAGGAGGTTTCGTACTTCGTACTTCGTATTTCGTACCTCGTACTTCGTACTTATTTACTGCCATCCGGATGCTAACACATCGGCTAAATGCATTGTCTTCAGGTTGATCCCTTTTTGTTTGATATATCCATCCAAATGCATCAGGCAGGAAAGGTCAGTGGAGATCAGGTATTCAGCTCCGGTGGCAAGGGCGTTTTCTACCTTTTGTTCACCCATGCCAACTGAGATGGAATCAAATTTGATGGCAAATGTGCCACCAAAACCGCAACAGGTCTCCACATCATTCATTTCTGTCAGGGTGAGTCCTTTTACTTTAGACAGTAACTTACGCGGTCCTTCTTTGATCTTACATTCCCGTAAAGCAGCACAGGAATCGTGATAAGTAGCTTTACCATTGAGTTCAGCTCCGAATTGATCCACCCCCAGTATATCGGTCAGGAATTCAGAAAATTCGAAAATGCGTTTGTTCATATCCTGCACGGCATGATGCTGAGAGGAGTTTTCAAACAATTTACCGTAATAATTACGGACAAAGCCCACACAACTGGCACTGGGGCCAACGATATAATCAGCGCCATTAAAATCTTTCAGAAATTTGGAACAAACAGATTTAGCATCATCCCAATATCCGGCATTGAAAGCTGCCTGTCCGCAACAGGTTTGATTGGTATTATAGGTGACATTGCACCCGGCTTTTTCGAGTACTTTGACCATATTGAACCCGGTTTCGGGATACAACTGGTCTACAAAACAGGGAATGAATAATTGTACGTTCACCGTTTAGTTTTTAAATGATTCCACAAGACTGATCATTTTCAGTGCGGTCAGGGCGGCTTCTTCCCCTTTATGCCCGTGTTTCCCGCCGATCCGTTCCATCGCCTGCTCTTCCGTATTCACGGTCAGTACCCCAAAGATAGTGGGTACCGGCAAGGAAAGATTCAGCTGACCTATCCCATCAGTCACCAGACGGCATACATACTCAAAATGGGGGGTGTCTCCCTTGATCACACAACCCAGGGCTATAAATGCATCCGGCTTGTCTTTACCGCTCGCATGCTCCCAATAACTTTTAATGGCGAAAGGAATTTCTACGGCCCCTGGAACGGTCAGCACGATGATCCCCACTCCTTTTTTCTCCAGTTCGGCAATACAGCCCCGCTCCAGCTGATCGGTAATTGCCGCATTCCAGTCTGTTTTGACCAAAACAATACAGGCATCCTTTTTAAGAATGCCTGCAGTGAGTTCGGTCAGCTTACTATTAGTAACGTCTGCCATAATT
>CALRQQ020000398.1:0-3869 GCA_943370345.1 Chitinophaga pinensis | reverse complement strand
GTTCCATTTCCATTTTATAACAGAGGGTCTGGAGTTTACCTGAAGCTTGCAGGAATGCCGGTGCTAAGTGCAATAAACCCTGATTTTGCATATCCTCTTTAAATAATTCAAAGTTGCGGGCTTTATAAGCACCGGTATATAGTTCTATTTCGGAAAAGTCGGGAAACACACACCATTGTCCCTGTTCATGCTGTACAAAGGGAACCGGGTATTTATCCATCGTCTCATCGTAATCATCCATCGAAGCAGGTGACTTATTGCTCCAGTCGAGCCCACGGGCTCCTGATTTAACCATGTATTCATTCTCCGGTACCAGTGGCCAGCTGGTGGCCACAGAAGCACCGGTATAGATACGACGGTCATCTTTTTTCTTCCAGTAATCAATAAAGCCAGCCAGGTATGTCGATTGATTCTTTCCCGCCGGTTCATTGCCTGCAGCGAGCATCACAAAAGAAGGATGATTGCCATAGGCTTTTACCATCCGGTTTGTTTCGTCATAGATATACTGATCAATAAAACGGCCATCGCCTACCGATGTACCGTGATTGGGCCAGGTAGGGGCTTCGGGTTGTAAATAGAAGCCCAGTTCATCGGCCGCGGTAAAAGCCGCTTCCGGGGGACACCAGGAATGGAAGCGCACATGATTCAGTCCATAGTTCTTTAAAGTAGTAAACAGATTACGCCAGCTCTCCACATCCATCGGCGGGTGACCGGTAAGAGGGAATTCACAATTGTTGAGATCGCCCCGTAAGAAGATCTTTCTCCCGTTGAGTAAGATTGATTTCTCATTCACTTTCACCTGTCTCATGCCGAATACAGTCTGCTTACGTTGCAGCCCCTTATTGAGGTCGATACGCAGCGTATACAAAGCCGGATTAAACTCATCCCACTCACTGATCACGGAACCCATATCCACCAGTTCTTCGACCCGTATTTTCTCTCCAAAAGTGAACGGAACAGCATGAATGATTTGCAACTGTTCTTGTTTCTCCTTTCCCTTGATGCGGAGTTCCAAACTGACCGGCTGTATTTTCGCAGAACGGTTCTTCAGCTCCACTACTAATTTTATCTTCTTCAACTTCACTAAAGGGTACACCTGTATATCCACGATCTCTATATCCGGCACTGACTGCAGACTGATCTTCCCAACTATCCCGTTCCAGTTGCCCTGTGTATGATCGGATACACTGTGCGAATCCATACCCACTTCAGTTACTTTCATCCGGTTGTCGATCCGTACCATGATGGTATGTTTACCCGGCGTGGCCGATGAAGTGAGTTCGTAAATATGCGGGGTGGACAGACTGTTCTGAAAACTATCGATCCTTTTGCCATCGAACCAAACGGCCGAACCGGTGTGCACGCGTTCCATAAAGAGCCGGATGGGTTTTCCTTTCCAATTCGCGGGAATAGTGATCTCTTTCTGGTACCAGGCAGCTCCCACATAATATTTCTGTGGCGTGAGCCAGAAAGGCACTTTATATTTATCTGCAGTTCTGAATTTGGCTAAGCGGGGTTGAAAGAAAAAGGAACTGTCATAGATACTGGCGGTCCATTTTGTTTGCAGACTCACTTCTTCCCCCTTGTTCCGCGTGATCATGGTACCAGGCAACTCTATTTCATCCGGCAACCGGGTCTCCGCCCAGCGTTCTGTGATGCCTTCATCTTTTGGATCCATGGCAAAGCGCCAGTTACCGGCAAGGGAGATCTCCTGTGCCGTGATGGCTAACGGCATCAGGATAACTAACAGCAGGTATGTCAGTGACCGGATCATGGGTTATTTCCGCTACGGTAAATTTCAAGTGTATTAATAATGAGGCCGGGATCTAACCAGCGTAACTGAATGGAACAGCCTTCTTTCTCTTTCACTTCAAAGTCTATCTCGGCATACGAAAATCCATTTACCACATTCTGTTTCCAGCGGGCTGTTTCGGCTTCTGTATGTACATTCTTTTCAATTGGATCCATCTGGTTGATCTTTATACTGAAACGTAACTGTCCGTTTGCGATCGCAAAGCTGGGCAGGCATTTTACACGCACCCGGTATTTACCAGGTTCCAGGGCGGTATAATATGAAGTAAACCCATCTGAAAAATCTGTTGGCCCATTCCGCAACAATTCTAAACCTACACCCGTACCATTGATGCCTACTCCATAATAGCGGGTGAGTAAGGCCTCTTTGGGCGATTGCTTAACGGACCAGTCGGCTGCATTGATCACTACGACCGGATTATGGTTATTGAGTGTATCGCGGATCAGTTTCAGACTATCTGGATGTTCGGGTGTACGGAAGATGGGCAGGTCACGGGGGTGATCACTCATGATACCGGACCATTTACCGCCGGCAATGGTTTCATTATACCGGCGGGTCAGCTGACGGATCTGTTCCATGGCGGCCATGGCTTTTGCTGTTTGTCCGGCCCGTAACGCGAAGATCTTCTCCTGCATACACACGGCACCTGTGACCGGGTATTCCACTAACTGGAACCAGGCATCGTTTAACCGCTCCGGTATCTTCAACCGGATATGTTCCAATGAGTCAAGCAATCCGGCCGCGATCTTCTCCCGTTCTGCCCGTTGTTGAGCCGTAAACAGCACCATGCCCAGGTGTTCGGGTTTGGCAGAAGCCGCCAGCAGATAATACTGATTACGTATCCCGGAGATCTGTGGTGCCAGTGTAGCCCCGAAGATTTCACCCGCCCAGGTATGCGAATAAAGAAACGCCTGACCAGGACTGGATAAACGAATATCCCAGGCCATATCCATGGCATATTGTAATTCGGGTTCTGCCGGTTTAATATCGCCTACATTAAATACCCATAATTTTCCGGCCCCTGCCTTCCAGGCTTTGCGCATTTCATAGGCGATGAGGGAAGGCGAGATGGTCGACAACCAGAGATAGTCATGCGGCGACCCCCAATAAGATAAATGATAATAAACGCCGTTGCCACCTTTACGTTGCCGTTCTTTCTCATTGGGCAACTGGCGGATATAGCCATGATTATCGTCGGGCCAGATGATGGTGATATCCTCGTCCAGTTTCAGACCACGGCGGTAGAGACTCAATACTTCTTTATAAGGAACAAAGATCTGCGGCACTTCTCCGGGTGCACGACCGTAACGGTCCTGCAGGATCTTACGTTGATCACTGATCACCTGTTGCAGCAAAGAGAGTTTGGCATCCGGATCTTTCGGACCGGGCATACTGCCATCATGTACACCCCGCATACCAATGGTGTACACATTCTCATAGTTCTTTGCTTCTTTGATGCGGTCATCCCAGTACTGATAGATCTGGTCCTTATTGAGATCATATCGCCACTCCCCGGGTTTCTTTCCATATTCTTCGGAATAATTCTCTGCCCATTCAAATACATTGTTGCGGAGCATGGGTTCGCAATGACTGCCACCAACAATAATGGCATAATCATCCGCCACTTTCGGATTCTCCTTGTAGTAATAAAAAGCCTTCGTGCAGGGATGCATGGCCGGCCAGATATAATTCGCTTTTAAGCGGAGCATGAGTTCAAATACCCGGGCATAGGTCTTGGGACCGATATCGCGAATTGCCGTATCCATCTTCTTAGCCGCCCATGGCTGCAGACCCCAGTCTTCATCATTGATAAATAAACCCCTGAATTGTACAGAAGGCGGAGCGGATACATATTGTCCGCTGACCCACAGCGTTTGCTTTTTCTCCGGTAATACATCTGCCCACCAGACAAAGGGTGATACGCCCATCAGTCTGGATAAATGAAAAAGTCCAAAAGCCGTTCCCCTCCTGTCACTCCCGGCAATGACGAGTAAATGATGTGCCGGAGAAAAAGGATTCTGTATGACCTGGATGGAAAAACGTTCCCATTGTCCTT
>CALRQQ020000397.1:0-3885 GCA_943370345.1 Chitinophaga pinensis | reverse complement strand
ACAGAAAAAGCGGTACTCATCAGTCTGATATTTTATCTTATTACACTGCTCACGTCTGCCGCTGGAGGATATTGGCTATTCAGGAATCCGTTAAATGAAAAAGGGCCCAGTGATGAGCCCTTAATCTCTTGAATTACAGTTCTTCATATTTTTTTGAATCAGGCCTTTAAACAGGTATTGGCTAAAAAACGGGGAGTTCCGCCATTTTACAGCAAACACAATGCCATTTCGTAAAAACACGATTAATTCAATCTATTTTTTTATAAATACCTGGGTAAATCTCCTTCTCTCATCAGTCCAGCTGATTAAATACAACCCTGTTGACAGCATTCCTGTATTCACCTCTGTCTGACGGCTATTCCTGGGCAACTTTAACCGAATGACCGTTCTGCCAGCCAGATCTGTGAACTCCAGATACGCATTCCGCACAGTGGCCGGATATAAAACTGAAATACGTTCATCTCCCGGATTGGGGCTTATTTTCAGTGCTGTTGTATTATTCCCTGGATTACCTACTGCAGTAATGAATGTATAATTAAAACCGGCTATGCTGGCCGTGCCACCAGGGGTGGTCACCGCAACGTTTCCCGAGCTGCCGTTGGCCACTACAGCGGTTATACTCACCGGACTGACAATGGAAAATGAACTGGCAGGGGTACCACCGAAACTGACAGCTGTTGCTCCGGAGAACCCGGTACCGGTAATAGTTATAGTTGTACCGGTGGAGGCGGTGGCCGGAGTAAATGAACTGATGGTTGGCAAAGGAATAAAGGTGAAGCCGCTCAGACTGGCAGTACCACCGGGTGTAATTACTGAAACATTCCCGCTATTCCCGTTTCCAACGATTGCGTTCATACTGGAGGCACTGGTCACTGTAAACGAAGAGGCTGCTACACCCCCGAACATCACGGAACTGGCTCCGGTTAATTCGGAACCCGTTATTGTTACAGTGGTTCCGGCCGGTGCCGCTGCCGGACTGAAAGAAGTGATAACAGGAGGTGCCAGATAAATAAATCCAGATTTTGTCGCAGTTCCTCCCCCATTTGTTACGGTCAGGTCACCTGAATTTCCATTTCCCACCACTGCAGTCATAAATCCTTGTGAAGTAACAGAAAATGAACTTGCCGGCACGCCACCGAATTTTACAGAGTTGATATTAATAAAATTGGATCCCCAGATACTAATACTGGTACCCGCAGGTGCTGAAGCAGGAGAAAAACTGCTGATTGCTGGAATCGGGGGGATATAGGTAAATCCTGGTAATGAATCTGCTCCTCCGGGATTTACCACTCGGACATAACCGGTAGAGCCGTTAAACACGGTGGCAGTAATACTGGTGGATGAGTTGATCACAAAGTTCGCGCTGGTATTACCTAAATAAACATTAGTTACCTGACTGAGATTAGTACCCGTAATATTCACCTGTGTTCCACTACTGCCTGATGTGGGTGTAAACGAAGTAATATCCGGCAGCAGACCGAAAAAGAAACCAGGCTTTGACACAGCGCCCCTGGGAGTGACCACTCTTACCTCTCCTGTTGCCCCAATTCCCAATACCGCGGTTATACTGGTGGAGGAATTTACCACAAAAGAGGCTGCCGGCACACCCCCGAAACTAACGGAAGTGGCCCCTGTGAAATTTAAGCCTGTGATCGTCACCGTTGTTCCGGAAAGACCATTGGCCGGACTGAAGCCGGAGATATGCGGACCGTCTGTTTTATTGCGGAAGATGCTCAGCATATGAGGACCCGCATTGGTCAGGTAAGTAGTGATCACTTCTGGTTGGTTATCACCGTCAAGATCCCCTATAGCTATTCCAGCATCATTTGAATTGGCATTCTCTGTGAAATCCACATGTGCTTCCATACTGATCGACCCGGCACTACTGATATTTTTCAATAGTGATATACTTGCCGGTACATATTCATGAATCACTGCCACATCAGGTTTTCCGTCTCCGTCAAGGTCATTCACACTGGTATATAGCGGGGTAATATTATCCGTCATAAAATCGCTCCGGGCCGGGAAAGCGATGACCCCTGTTGTGCTGTTATTCTTTAATATGGAAATGGAATGAGAGCTGGCATTATTTGCAGTGACAATATCGGTTTTACCATCATTATCCATGTCTGCGAGAAAAAGATCATAAGGACCGTACCCGGATTGCAGGTCCACCCTGATCACATAACTGACCCTTGGAGCAAAACTGATGGTATTACCGGAAGTGGTATTTCGCATTACAGAGACAGAATCATTGCCGCTGTTCGCCAGTACAATATCATTCCGGCCATCCCCGTCAATGTCACCGGTACTGACTGCACTTACAATAAATCCGGTGGAATAAGCCACTTTGGGTTCAAAGGAAATAGTACCGGCATATCCATTATTCCGGATCACATATAAAACATTCACATCCCCTACAATCATATCGGTTTTCCCATCCTGGTCCAGATCCCCATAAGTGATACTAAACGGATCACCGCCAATTGCATAATTGTAAAGGGGGGCAAAACTGATGTTACCCGCTGTACTTGTATTTCTGAAAACAGAAACTGTCTTATCCCATTTGTTCAGCACCCAGATATCCAGTTTCCCGTCCCCGTCAGCATCTGCACTGGTGATCTGCCATGCGCCGTTCCCACTGACATATTCCAGCCGTGGTGCAAATGAAATAGTACCCGGTACACCGTTATTGCGCAGCACAGAAATTTTTCCTGACCCATAATTTGCCACAGCCACATCTGATTTTCCATCGCCGTCAAAATCGCCGAGGCACAGGTCATTGGGGGAATTACCAACCTGGAAGTCATTGATCTGCTCAAATGATCCGGGAGAAATTCCACCCCCACCCGGAAAAGTAACCATGAATGGTTTTGGCGAAAAAGCGGTCCTGTAAATACTGGTTACAGAAACTGGCTGGTAAGTAGCGCCCGGGGGTACGGTTACCGTAAGCGAGCTGGCAGTAGCAGCAGTAACAACCGCCCTGACTGATCCAAAATAAACTGTGTTATTCTGTGCAATGGGATTAAAGTTATTCCCGGAGATTGTAACTGATGTACCGACCGGACCTGACTGTGGTATTACACCCGTTATAACCGGAACCGGCGGCGGAGTATAAATAAAGCCTGTTGCAGTAGCTATTCCACCCGGCGTGGTTACAGTAATTGCCCCGCTGGCACCATCCAGTATTATTGCAGTAATGGACGTGGAAGAATTTACTGTAAACGATCCCGCTGGAATTCCTCCGAACTTCACGGATGATACATTTATAAAATTACTACCGGATATTAAAACAGCAGCACCCGCAGTGCCGTTTGCAGGGGTGAAGGCCGAAATGGCCGGTGGCGGCAGATAAGTAAAACCAGTAAGACTGGCGCTGCCACCTGCTGTGGTTACCACTACATCTCCCGTTGCTCCGCTTCCGATCACCGCTGTGATTGTTGTAGCATTCACCACGGTAAATGAAGCCGCCGGGGTGCCGCCAAAAGTGACGGCGGTTGTACCTGTAAAATTAGTGCCGGTAATAGTAATTGTTTGTCCGGTTGCTGCAATAACCGGTGCAAAGGAGGCGATCTGCGGGGCCGGAATAAACGTAAATGTTCCTTTCTGGCAGGAACCGGTAGCGGTGGTTATCAGAATATCCCCGCTGGCACCTGCACCTACCACGGCAGTGATCAACCCCTGGTTTACCACAGTGTATGAAGCAGCCGGTACACCACCGAAACTCACTGCGGTTGCCCCGGTAAAGTTGGCCCCGGTAATCGTTACGGTGGTACCGCTTCCGGCAGATGACGGAGTAAAAGAAACAAACTGAGGCAGGGTAACCCTGTTTTTAAAAACAGCGGCTGTAAACACACCGAGCCTGAGCATAATATCCGGTATACC
>CALRQQ020000396.1:0-3888 GCA_943370345.1 Chitinophaga pinensis | reverse complement strand
AAATTGTACCGTATGAGTTTTTCTTTTTCCCAACTCTAGCTTCAGATTTTTTTCCATTAATGAATACCTCAATTATGTGTGCCCCCTCTTTGAATCCTGTAATTAAATGAATCAAGTTTGGGGGAAAGTTGTCAAAAATGTAATCACCATTAGCTTTTTCCGCGTAGTAAAAAGTTGTCATTTGAATAAATTGTATAGATCAATGCTATATTTTTCAACTAAATTTTGAAACTGATTAGGAAGTGCATTTTTTTCTAATTTAAAGTCGCAAAAATCCCATGCTAAATGAAAAGCATTCGTCGTCCTATTGGCAGAATAAATAACAACCTTTTTATCCGGATATCTTTGCTTAATCATCAAAGACAAATCCAAGCCTTCATATTGTAGATTTAGTAATTTCCCTACCCCATTAATATCAACAAACAGTATATGAGAGTCTTTCACAACGGAAATATCAATATTTTTTACATCCGTTATACTTTTAGTATGACGCCAACCACTTTCCTTAAGTATTTTTACCACATTAAAATTTTTGTCATCATCAATAAACAATATTCTACTTTTTGATTTCATGAAATCAATTTTCGCTTCCCTGTCCTCGATTATTGACTCATCGAATGTTAAAGATTTTGTTGCATCACTTTGATTCAGTTGTGTACCAACACTTACATTTACATTCACATTTCCGTGACTTATTGAAGTAGGAGTATCTTGTTGAACATTCTCGATATTACTTCCTCTTAAAATGACAAATGCAATTATTTCCACTGCAGAAACAGACAGTAAAATTATTGGTTCGGGTTCCCAATGAGATAAATATGCCCAAATAAGTCCCCCTATAATTCCAATAATAGCTATTAAAACAGTTTTTGTATTTGATATAATTTTTTTCATGCTTTACCAAGACATTTTAGCAGTTATTAAAATAGTGAGTTCCAAATTTAATCTGAAAAAATCACTACGAATAACAACACCATTAAATTTATAGATTAATGTAAAAAATCAGTTTTATCATTTCTAAACATACCAAACGCTTGCTATAATTTAATTTGTGCTTATAATAAGCTTCCTACTAATCAGTTTTACAATTTACCCCCTCCCCGCTTCCCCCACAATACCCTTTTTGGGTTAGTCCAGGCCGTTAGGCCCGCAAAAACCGGCAAAACCGTGGTCAGTTGTCAGCAGTCAGGGAACAGCCCCAAAACAGGTATTTGCTGTTAGTTGTTAGGTGTTAGGGAACAGCGCCTCCTAAGACCCCTAGCTATATGCTTTGTCTACGCTTTCTCTACACTTCCATAGGGCTTGCTTAGGACTGCTCCGGACCATGTCCACGGTTAAAGCGCATGGTGCGCTTTAAGTGTAGAGTAAGTGTAGAGAAGGGTTAGGGAAGGTGTAGCGGAAGCGTACAGAATTCGGGTTGACAGGCCAGCCTCAATACCTCCCCAAATACAACATCGTCAACGCAATCGTATCAAATACCCCATGGGCAATGATGCCATACCATAGTTTGCGCCGGTTCAGGAGGATGACGGCCTGGTAGCCCATACCGGCCAGGAGGGCATTGAGGGTGCCTTCGTAGCCGAGCTGCCAATGATAGAAGTAGGTGTTCGTTGTTAGCTGTTAGGTGTTAGGAAACAGCCCCTCCTAAGGTGGTTGGCTATCCCCTCCCCAAATACAACATCGTCAACGCAATCGTATCAAATACCCCATGGGCAATGATGCCATACCAGAGGTTGCGGCGGTTCAGTAAAATGACCGCCAGGTAGCCCATACCGGCCAGGAGGGCATTGAGGGCACCTTCGTAGCCGAGCTGCCAATGATAGGCTCCGAAGATCAGATTGCTGAGGAGGAAACTCAGCCACAAGACGTTCCGGCCGGGCAGCAGCTTTTCGATTTCGGTAAAGAGGAATCCGTGAAATACGATCTCCTCATAGAGTCCCCCCACCAGCCAGCCCATGATCAGCAGAAAAATATAAAAACCGGTATTGCCCCGGAGCTGATCGTACATGTCTACCTGGGTGGCCGGTAAACTGACCCACTGACTGAGCAAGGGGAAGAACACCTTGCTTAAAAACAAAAAGATCAGCACGCCCGCCATGGTCCCGGTCAGTATGGCTTTCCCCGTAAGATCCCGGAAACGGAAACCGGTATGGGAAAACGGATGCCCGGTCCTTTTCAGGTACAGCCAGATCACTAATAATACCGGTATGGTATACCCGAAGGGAATGGGGATCAGTCCTGTGTGGGGAAACAGGAGGACGAAGAGGAGGACGAGGAGGGTGAGGAGCTTGGGGGTCAAGGGGGATTGGTTTATTAAGCTAATTTACGGGGAAATGGGGTCGGGTGTGGGGTGTTAGCTGTTAGGTGTTAGGAACAGCCCCTTCTAAGTAAGAATGTCAGGTGTCGGGTTTCAGTACTTTGGTACGCTGGGTAGTTGTTGTTGCACCCATGAGAATTTTCTAAACGGCTACTTCCACCTACGCTTCTTATTCTCCATAGCCGTAGGCAAAGGAGTAAAAGCTACAGAGGACAATGTCGGGCTTAACACAATTACCTTAGCAGGTCCTACTTTCCACTCTCCACTTACCACTTACCGTATTCCCTCCGAAGTCATCACCACCCTTTTCATCGTCCCGTCCTTGTTGTAATACAACCGGTCAATACAAACCGACCGATGAAAACTGCCGGCATCGGGGACCAGGGCGCCGTTGTGGTAGATGAAATACCATTTGCCTTTGAACTCAATGATCGCCTGGTGATTGGTATTACTATTGCCGGCGATCTCGTTGAGGATGCCCTTGTATTCCCAGGGACCATTGATATTGCGGCTCATGGCATAGGCGATCTTTTCGGGGAACTCGTAGGCATAGGATAAATAGTACCAACCCTTGCGGTAATGGAGCCAGGGGGCTTCAGTGAATTTGGGAAGGTCGATGAGTTTGTAGGTGCCATCGAGTTCGATCATATTCTCTTTGAGCTTTGCCTGCTTGAGGGTGGTATTGCCCCAAAGGAGATAAGTGGAACCATCTATATCAGTGAATACCGTGGGATCAATATCGTCCCAGCTGATCTTTGTCTCGGTGGTCATGTCGTTGGTGATAAGGGCCTTGCCTAAGGCATCCACAAAGGGACCGGTCGGCTTGTCGGATACGGCCACACCAATGGCCTTGCCTTTGATGCTGGCATGTTCCACTGCGACGAACCAATAGTATTTCCCATTCTTTTCGATAACCTGGCTGGCCCAGGCATCGCCCTTAGCCCAGCTAAAGGCTTTTACATTGAGCGGAGAGGGATGGGCTTTCCAATGCACCATATCGGCGGTGGAGAAACAGAGCCATTCGTGCATGACATAGCGGTTCTCTTTCGGCGGGGCCACATCGTGACCGGTGTAGAGGTACACACTATCCCCCACCACCAATGCCGCGGCATCGGCGGTGTAAGCATGGTTGATAATTGGATTGCCGGTAGCCGTGAAGGATTGCACCACAACGGCGGTGTCGGAGCTGCGTGGTTGGGCAAAGGCGATGGTTGTGGTCAGCGCGAAAAAAACGGATAATAAATATTTATGCATATGATCGGTTGTTTAGAATTGGGAATTGAGCGTTGAATATTGAACATTTTCCAGAGGGCAAATGATCAATATTCAATTTTCAATGTTCATTGTTCATTGTTCATTGTGTCACCCCTATAATTATGTCAGCCCTTCGGGCTTTATCTGTGTCTAAAGGGCCTTCCCGCTTTTCATCCTACGGAGCGGAATGATCTTGTCACCCTTCGATACGCCGAGTTGTATTTATCGCAGCCCCTGAAGATTTTCTAAACGGCTACTCAGGATGACACGGACATTACTTGCCCATTGTAATGCTTACCCTGGGTTTATCGAAGGGA
>CALRQQ020000395.1:0-3891 GCA_943370345.1 Chitinophaga pinensis | reverse complement strand
TGTCCCACTTTCATATTATCCGGGTAGCGTCCGATCTGGGGCATATAGCCGATCCATTTCCTGTAATCCGGATCTCCGTTGACCAGCTGATCATTGACCCGGATGCTTCCTTTATCAGGCCGTACCATGCCGAGAATGGACTTAATAAGCGTGGTCTTTCCGGAGCCATTGGGACCGATCAGGGCGATCACCTGACCGGCGGTAAAGCGGGCGGAGATATTGTCCAGTACCTGCAGCCGGCGGAATCTTTTGTAAAGCGTTTCAATGTGGATCATAAGGAAAGCATTTTCATCATTGGTTTATTGTCAAACAGATTTTCCGGGGTCAGACTGGGGATGGCTTTTTCCGCCTTATCCAGCAGGCTTACCATAAAACTGCGAAAAAGGATCAGGGTGGTGGGATTCTGTTCCACGATCATGGAGTACATACTGACCGGGTGATACGGGATATCCCCGATCCCGTCTTTATTCATATCATATCCTTCATATTTGTCCCAATAATTGTGCTCAAAACTGTTCAGTACCAGGGTGCCATTGGTGCCTACATCAAAACTATTGCCGGTAAAATTGTTATGGTGGAATACATTGTCGTCACAACTGGCCTGTACTTTAATGGCCCAGCCATTGTTGTGAAAACGGTTCTGACGGATCTCGATCCGGCTGCTCCCTTCCATATGGATCCCGACCGTGTTTTTAACAAAACTGTTCTGTATCACGTAGCTGTCCGTGATATCCTTCAGCAAAATGCCATAGGAGGCCGCGCCCCAATTCTCTTCAAAATGGTTGTTTTCCATTCTCACTTTCTTCGAATACATCACCGCCACCCCGGCCCCATTGTTGCGAAACGTATTATTGCGGTAAGTGTCGTCATTCGAAAACATGAAATGAAGCCCGTAACGGATATTTTTCTCGGAGCGGTTGTTACTGATCGTGGAAGCGGTTACAAATTCAAAATAGATACCATCACGGTGCCCTTCCACATAATTATTTTCAATGACTGCATGATTGGATTTCCATAGATGGATGCCATTGCCGGTCATTTGTTCAGAAGCCGGTACACCGGTGATCCGGTTGTACCGTACCACGGCATTCACGCTATTGGAGATATGGATCGCAAAGTAAGCATGCAGGATCGTATTTTTTTCGAGGGTCACATTGTAGCAATCCACCAGTTTGATGGAGGCAAAATCATTCATGGCAGAGTAACCTGAATTCCGGAAAGTAATTCCCCGTACTGTAATATTTTTTCCGCTGATCATCAGCGTCTCATATTTGCTTTCCCCATCGAGTATCGGGTTGTTTTCGCCCAGGAGGGTGATGGGTTTTGTCAGGGTCAGGCTGCCTTCTTTATACAAACCAGCCTGGAGACGGATGGTGTCGCCGGGATGGGCCATTTCAATCGCTTTCCGCAGGGATTTGACCGGGGCAGTCGTCCCCACGACGATCTGCCCGGCAAATAATCCCGGAGAAATAATCAAACAAAACAAGGTCAGTAACTGCTTCATATTATTCGGATTTAGCCGCCACTTCTTTCCAGCTGAGTAGTTCACCCTGTAAGCGGGTATTCATTTTTTCTGCAGCGGACCGATCGGTGAATGCGGCAGCATTACCTCCCATCGGACTTTTTACGGCTGGTCCAAGAATGAATACAGCCTTTTCCAATGGCAGAAAATCATTTTCTTTTTCGAAATTGATCACCAGCAGCTGACTGATTTCCGATTGCTCAGTTGCATTGGAACGCAGGTAATGATTCAGGCAGGAAACATCATCGAACTTATAGATCTTTCCTTTTTTGGTGATCAGCTCTGCCCCGAATTTCGGATCGATGATCCCCATCTTGCAGGTATGACACAGGTCTTTGCCAAAAGCAAAAGGTTCAGGTCCGGTAGAACAGCTGCTCAGCCAAAGCAATCCTGTCAGATATATGAACAAGTAATTATTTTTCATGATTGTTATTTTTTCCGGTGGCGGTACCATTCCACAAACCATACAGTAAAGGCGAGTATAGAAGCGCCGATCACCACCCATCCGCCCACATCGGGGAAAGAATAGGCATCGAAGTTGAGGAGCCGTTTATGACCAATAAGCGGCGGCTGGTAGGAGAGGCCCGGTACACGGATAGCCGCATTCGGATCCAGGTTATGGCCATAGTCATAACCCCAGTTATAAAAATCCACCATCGCCAGCACACCGCCGATCAGGGTAAGGATCAAATAGATTAAAAGAAATTTCCGTTTACCCGTAATGGCGATCAGCATACCCAGCAACATATAGAAACCGACGACCCATGGGAGATACCTGAATTCAGGGAACATGTCTACGTTTATATGCTTCATTCCTATATAATGGTTCAATCCATTAATGATGTCCACGTCACCGGAAAGTCCGTTGATCCAGATATTCATCATCAGTCCCTCGGGGTACTGCGGCGCAAAAAGATCGATCCTCCACACCGGGAGGAAGAATACACAGACTAAAGCACCAGAAGCAAATGCCACCAGGATCCGTGAAGTGATGCTCAGATTATTTTTCATACAAGTTGCTTAAGAGCTTCCGGGCACGGGCCCCGGAAGCAAACGTGAATCATTGAAACGCAAGAGCTGATTTATTTTTTAACAGGCGGCAGCAACACGCCATCGATTACATGTACCCAGCCATTGGAGGCCCGGACAGAGCCAACGATCGTTGCCGTACCATTCAATACCACTTTCCCGTCTTTTACACTTACAGTCAGGTTGTCGCCATTCACCATACCCAGGCTCATGCCATCTTTCAGAAATTTTGTATCGAGTGCAGACGTGGTAACATGATACTGCAGGATATTCTGCAGGTCGGCCTTTTTATCTTCTTTCATGAGTCCATCCACTGTTCCCGCAGGCAGTTTTTCAAAAGCTGCATTGGTAGGGGCAAATACTGTAAATGGTCCGGCATTGGCAAGGGCGGTCACCAGTTCGGCTTGCTTCAGGGCTGCTACCAGGGTCGTATGATCCGGTGAACCTACGGCTACTTTTACCACGTCCTTCTGGGATACATCATCCTGAACGGCTTCCTGTCCACCGGATGCAGGTGCATCGGTGGTGTTGCTGGTGGTTTCCGTTGTCCCTTTATCGTTATTGCAACTGCCCATGAAGAATACCGTACTGAGCAGCAGCAGGTGAATTATTTTTTTCATATACAAACAGTTTAATTTGGTGGTGAGGGTGGTTATACTCCGGAGCATAACCACCCTTGAAATTTATTTGGATGCAGGTGCCGTGGTGGCCGCAGGGACAGCAGCGGGCAGGTTGGTGCCTGTGCTGAAGGTGAGCGGCACATTTGAACCGGCAGGACTTACGCGGATATACCCCTGCATTTCCTGGTGCAGTGCGGAGCAGAAGTCTGTGCAATACATCGGGTATACCCCTGCTTTCTCCGGTTTCCAGGCGAGGGTCTGTGTTTCACCCGGCATGATCAGTAATTCTGCATTACCGGCTCCTTTCACGGCAAATCCATGCGGTACATCCCAATCCTGTTCCATATTGGTCACGTGGAAGTAAACGATATCACCCAGTTTTACCCCTTCAATATTATCCGGGGTGAAGTGGGAGCGGATTGAAGTCATGTATACATGGATCTCATTCCCTTTACGTACCACTTTCGCATTATCATCACCCAATGTGGCATAAGGGTGTTTGTTCTCTTCCAGTTTAAAGATCTTCTGACTTTTTGGCGAAATAAGTGAAGCGGGAATGGCTTCTGCATAGTGTGGTTCACCGATGGTCGGGAAGTCGAGGATGAGTTTCATTTTATCCCCGCTGATATCATAGAGTTGTGCACTCTGGGTCAGTTCAGGGCCGGTAGGCAGGTACCGGTCTTTGGTGATCTTGTTATAGGCGATCACATATTTGCCCCA
>CALRQQ020000394.1:0-3896 GCA_943370345.1 Chitinophaga pinensis | reverse complement strand
AAAGATAAAAAGCGCGGGGATGGCCAGTCCGAGCAGCACAGCCATTGCCTGTATGGACCGCTTATCCGGCTTCACCGGACTGATCTGTGGGTAAGAACGGTCTATGATCTCTGAATTCGGCGTATTGGATGCCCGGGAGATCGCCGTTTCTTCTTTCTTTTGGGTAAAGAGCTTGAACAGGTCCTGGTAGGTTTCCACCTGCCGTTTGATCTCAGCCAGTTCCTTGATCTTAACAGGCATTGCCCTGAGCTGTTCCTCGCTCAGGTTGCTGCGTTTTCTGACATCCGATACCAGGTCCGAAGAAGCCTTATTGATATTCCGCAGGTTTTCCCGGATACTCAGGCGGATCTTTTCGATCTGACTGTCGGCATCTTTTACCAGGGGGTGTGCAGGCGGCACATTGCCATCTACCAGTTGCTTGCGTTCCAACTGTACCTTATTGTAGAGATTGACCAGGTCATTCAAGGTCGGATCTTCCAACCCAAGGGTAGAAGGCACAACCACTTTAGTGAAGGCATTCTTTTTATCGGACAGGTACTCATCAATTTTACCGGCTACGGAGATCCGGTAATTCTGTTCGTTGATCGTTTTGTCGGATTCACTGATGACGCCAAAATAGGTGGAGGACTGTACCTCTGCATCGATCATATTGTAGCGGGTCTGGTAATCCAGGTACATCCGTTGCACACTGTCCAGTTTGGTCCCTATATCCACCAACCGTCCTTCAATAAAGGCCAGTATCTGGTCTGATGAAAGTTTCTTCTGCTCCAGACTGTAGGCACTGTATTCTTCCATTAACCCGTTAAGGATGGCAGAGCCCAACTGCGGATTTGGACAACGCATACTGATATTAAGGATCCCGGTTCCGATGGTCTTCGGCATGATCTGCAGGGTGGAGGCATAGTTGCCGGCCGCCAGAAAGGTAGGCGTCCACTGCACGCTGTAGGTATTGGAAGACGGGAGACCTAAATTTTTAATGAACACAAAACTGCCATAGCGGTTTTTGATTTCCTGGCCTAAGTGATAGACGGCCGCTTCCTCGTTGATCCGGAAATCGGTATCACTGACAAAACGGACCTTGAAGGTAAACGGCAGGGAGGAGTCTGCAATTTCCAGCGCCCTGATCAGAAAAGGACCCTGATTGTACACATTGATGGTCTTTACTTTACCGATCGCGTAATAACTGAATTGCAGGTTGTGCTTCAGCACTACGCGCTGCATCAGCGGACGGGACTTCAGGATCTCGATCTCACTCTGAATATTCTGGGCTTTGTTGCTGCTGAAAAGTTCTTCTACCTTATCTCCCCCGCCACGGTTCTTTCCTTCATCTTTGATGATCATACTGCCGGAAGCAGAATACACCGGTACGGTCCAGCGCAGGTACAGATAAGCCCCGAGCAGCATAAGTGCCACGGATAAGATAAATACGGGGAGAAACCGGATATACTTATAAAAGAGATCCCTGAAACTCAGACTCGAGAGATCGCTTTTATTGGGATTGAAATTCGGATTTACGTGCGTTTCTTCCATGATGAGGAATAATAGTTCGAATGAAGGATTAGTTCCGGATAAATATGTTTGACAGGGCTGCTACAGCTGTAACAATTGTAAAGGCGAATGTGATCTTTTGCATGATCCTGGTCTGCTGTTGCTCTGTTTGTTTCTGACTGGTGGCTTCCACGATCACCAGGTCATTCTGCAGAAGATTATAATAGGGAGATTCAAAAACCTTCTCGGTGGTAAGATCGAGCAGCCCCACTTCGCGCTGACCATTGGTTTCCCGTATCACTTTAACAGTGCTCTTCTTTCCAAAATCATTAATACCACCCGCCAGACCGACCGCTTCAAAAATATTCAGCTTTTCACCCGGTACAGAAATGGGACCTTCCTGACCGACCATTCCGAGTACGGTTACTTTAAGATTCATAAAACGTACCAACACGGTGGGGTCTGTCAGTAATTCCACCGGCTCTTTCAGTCTTCTTTTCACTTCATCTGCCAGTTCTTTTTTGGTCAACCCTTCGGCATGGATACTGCCCAGGCGATGGTGCTCAATATTGCCATTATTATCCACCAGGTAGCCAGGGGCACCCCCGGCTGCGCCAAGTGTGGGCTGATTATACAAGATATCCGCCTTATCCGGCTGGGTACTCTGACTGAAAATCTGGATAGACAAAAGATCATTTTTCTGGATCTTCAGTTCTACAAGTCTGACCACCCCTTTTCCGGTTGAGTCAGTCACGTTTTCGAGGTAATTGGGAATTTTTTGTAACGGCTTACAGGAAACGAAATAAAGCGGTAAAGCAAGCAGTAATAAATACCGGGTGAATTTCATTACAGGTGTCTTTTAATGAAAGCAGCGGACTGCAAAAAATAAGGTCAGTTTATCATTCGGGCAGTGCCGAAGTTAGCTTAGTTCTCTCAATATAGGCGACTAAAATATAGCCCAGACTGTCAATGGCAATTTTGGCGGTCTTGTGTCTCAGTTCCAGCACTTTTCCTTCCTGATCCATAAAGGTACCGTTACTGATACGGACCCGCTGGTTCACTTTTACATCCATCGGCCGGGCTTCCACATTTTCGTGCTCATTCAGGAAGCGGCGGATGGCATGAATTTCTTTTTCTTTGATCACAGCGGGTTTGCCATTCCAATACACAAAATTGATCGCTCCGCTGGTCATCCGTACTTCGGTACGGTCATCCTCCGCTACTCTGACAAATACATAGGATTTAAAAAGGGGCTCCTCCACCACTTTGATCCGGTCGCTCCATTTTCGCTTCACTTTATTGAGGGGACAATAGCTTTCGAATCCTTTCTCGGTCAGGAGCTGGTTCACTTTTTTTTCCCATCTGGGCCGGGTGTAAATGGCCAACCACTTCTTTGGCAAATTTCAGATAATTTTATTCATGGCTTCGCCACTTCAATCACATATTTTATTTCTATGTAATTGATTTACAAAAACTTAGGCCTGAAGGCCTGAAAAATCAGGAGAAGGCCCCCTGATTTGCTGGCAAATATAGTCCAAGATGTGAGTGGACAATGAATAAAAGCACCGGATTTTGAAGGATTTACCCCCATAAGTTGATAACTATTAGTAAAACTACGAGGCGGTATTCTTTAAATTACTTTCAGGGCTGTTTTTCAGTCAAAAACAAGCCTCCTTCTGCAGACGCCAGCCTTCAGGTATCTGAACTTTGAGTTATCTTCAGTCACCAAAACGAATGCTTTGAATCAACGCTTTTATTCCCTCGATGTATTTCGCGGAGCCACGGTCTGCCTGATGATATTGGTCAATAATCCTGGTTCATGGGGATCCATTTATGCCCCGCTCGAACATGCCCCCTGGCATGGGTTGACCCCCACTGACCTCGTCTTCCCTTTTTTCCTGTTCGCCGTTGGCAATGCCATGTCTTTTGTGATGCCCCGGCTGGAAGCAGGCGGGGATGGTCTGTTCTGGCGAAAAGTACTGAGGCGTTCAGCCCTGATCTTCCTGATCGGTCTTTTTCTGAACTGGTGGCCCTTTGTTACCGAAGTGAACCGGTTAGTGGAAGGCACCACTGATTTTCAGAAAGAAACCATTTTCAAAGGATTTACCTGGATCGACTATACAAAAGACAAAGCGGGTAATATCATTGAAACCATCCGGGGAGTCCGGATCATGGGCGTTTTACAACGGATCGCCCTCGCCTATTTCTTTGCTTCGGTGATTGTGTACTACCTGAAAGGACGCAAAGCCTTTGTGGCGGGATTGATCCTTTTGCTGCTCTATTGGGCATTTTGTATCGCATTCAATCCGCAGGATCCCTTTAGTCTGAACGGCTGGTTTGGTACGGATATCGACAAACTGATCCTTGGCGAAACCCATATGTACAAAGGGGAAGGAATTCCTTTTGAC